>JANOFD010000844.1:0-1365 GCA_031413455.1 Rhodobiaceae bacterium | reverse complement strand
CTCAGATCCTGGTAGAGGCTTTGGAAGAAGTTGTAACCCAGTTCGATCCTGCTGTTGTCGCTGTTGAGCAATTTGTAGGCGGCGTCAATTTCGAAGGTCACGGCGGAATCGCTGATACTGGAACTGGCGTCGTTTTCATCGACGTCGACATTGCTGTCATAGAGAACGCCCGCTTCCAGGTCGAGCCGCCAAGCCTTGCCGTCTGCATGCGCCGGTTGTGCGACGCCCATAGCCGCAAGCGCCGTCAAAACGGCACTCAATTTTATTTTCGGTCCCATCTTCCCCACCCCAGAAATTAAAGCACCGCAGGGCACCCCTGCCCTGCGGTGACTGCATCTTGCTTGAACTAGCCGCCGCCCTCGCCGCCTTCGCCGCCTTCGCCGCCATCATCGTCGTCGTCGCTGTCGTCGTCGTCGCTGTCGTCGTCGTCGCTATCGTCGTCGTCGCTGTCGTCGTCGTCGTCGCTATCGTCGTCGTCGCTGTCGTCGTCGTCGCTGTCGTCGCTGTCGTCGTCGCTGTCGTCGGCGCTCTCGCCGCCATCGTCGGCATCGTCGGCGCTCTCGCCGCCATCATCGGCGTCGTCGCTCTCGCCGCCATCGTCGGCATCGTCGGCGCTCTCGCCGCCATCGTCGGCATCGTCGGCGCTTTCGCCGCCCTCGCCGCCGTCGTCGTCAGAGCTGCTGCTGGAGTTATCTGCGGTCTCGACGGCGCACTCCGCTGAGGAGCTCGATGAGCTCTTGTCGCAGTCATCGTCGTCGGCGGCGAACGCCACTGCTGTCGTAAGGCCGCACGCAAGCGCCAGGACTGATGCACCACCGAGCAATTTTGAAGTCCGACTCACAAGTTAACCCTCCCCACGGTTCACGCAATTTCTTCACAAAATTCTTCGCAAAATAAGATACGTTGCGTATGGCAATGAACCACGCCCTGATTCTCCAAGTAAAGGTAATGGCCAGCGCGATCTGGCGTTTCGGTGAGTCTGTGGCTTGAAACCCACAATCGAGGGTTGGCCGGGCGGCATTCACGGTAAGCAGTGCCGCATCGAGGCCTTGGCGATAATTCTTTGAACGCTGCTGGAATAAGGGCCAGAAACAGAATTTCACGCGAAGATGCGAAGCGGTGGCGATAGTGCGCGCGCCCCCCCAGCGTCTGCAGCCGCTACGCGGCGCAGCCACTTGCCCCGCAAGCGGGGGCAGACACCAGAACTTCTGTCTGCCCCCGCTTGTGGGGGAAGACGACCGGACCAGGCTTCCCCATGAAGCTGAAACTTCAGAGTGGCTGACGGTCCCGGCCGCCAATTCGGAAGACATCGACGGCAGCGACGCGGGTGGCTCCGGCATCACCCGCTGGGCCGTGGTGGAGGGC
>JANOFD010000843.1:0-4036 GCA_031413455.1 Rhodobiaceae bacterium | reverse complement strand
GCCGGCACTGAAAAGGGCCTGGGCAAGGAACCACAGCCGACATTCTCGACCTGCTTCGGCGCGCCCTTCATGCCCCGCCACCCAACTGAATACGGCAACCTCCTGTGCAGCCTGATTGCAGCCCACAAGGTCGATTGCTGGCTGGTCAACTCCGGCTGGACCGGCGGCGCATTCGGCACTGGCTCTCGCATGCCCATCAAAATCACCCGCGCCCTCCTCTCCGCCGCGCTCGACGGAACTCTGAAAACAGTCCAGATGCGACTTGACCCAAACTTTGGCTTCGAGGTCCCCGTCTCCGTCCCCGGCGTCGATACAAAAATCCTGAACCCGCGCGAAACCTGGACCGACAAAAAAGCCTACGACAAACAAGCGGCCAGCCTCGTTCACATGTTTCGCGACAACTTCAAAAAATTCGAAGCTCATGTCGGCGCCGACGTCAACGCCGCTGCTCCGAAGATGGCCGCTGCGGCGGAGTAATCCGGCACCGTGCTCATCATATTGAGCGGCTTGCCTGGAACCGGCAAGACGACCATTGCGCGCGAACTGGCCCGCCAGATCGGCGCAATGCACATTCGCATCGACTCGATCGAACAAGCACTGCGCGACACTGGCCTCGCCGTAGTGGAGGAAGGCTACGGCGTCGCCTACGCCCTCGCCGAAGACAACCTGCGCCTCGGCCACACGGTCATCGCAGATTCGGTCAACCCCCTGCAGCTCACGCGCGACGCCTGGCGCAACGTCGCAAAGCGGGCAGGCGTGCAATCGATCGACATCGAAATCATCTGCTCGGACACCTCGATCCACCAACTGCGCGTCGAGACCCGCCAGAGCGATATAAAGGGACACAAAATCCCAACCTGGCAAACCGTATGCGCCCGCGACTATCACCCCTGGAACGAAGCCCGCACGATCATCGACACGGCCAGTGAAAGCCTGGAATCCAGTGTCGCACGAATTCGCACTCTCAATGCGCCTCATCCCAGTTTCGCCCAGACTTAGCTTCAACCGTCAGCGGCACCGTCAGCTGCAGCGCCGGTTCGCTGGCGTTCTCCATGACCTTGCGAACCACATCGCAGGTCTTCGCCACTTCTCCTTCTGGGACCTCAAACACAAGCTCGTCGTGCACCTGCAGCAGCATCCGCCCGCTCAACCCTGCCGCCATTAGCGCGTCCGGCACCCGCACCATCGCGCGCCGGATAATGTCGGCGGCTGAACCCTGGATCGGTGCATTGATCGCCGCCCGTTCCTGGAACGCTCGCATCGAGGGATTGGAAGAACTGATATCGGGCACCTGCACCTTGCGCCCGAAAATCGTCGACACGAATTTGTTCTCATGCGCCCCGGCTTTCGTGCGATCCATGTAAGCGCGAATGCCCGGAAAGCGTTCGAAATAGGTCTTGATATAAGCGCCCGCTTCCTCGCGCGAGATCGACAATTGATTGGCAAGCCCGAAGGCGGAAATCCCATATATAATGCCGAAATTGATCGCCTTGGCCTTGCGCCGGATCGAAGGATCCATGCCCTTCACGGGGACACCGAACATCTCCGACGCCGTCATCGCATGAATATCCAACCCCTCCGCGAACGCTTTCTTCAAGGCGCCGATATCGGCGATATGCGCCAGCAAGCGTAGCTCGATCTGACTATAGTCGGCACTGATCAGCTTCATGCCCTTCGCCGCCACGAAGGCCGTGCGGATCTCACGCCCCTCGTCCGTGCGGATCGGAATGTTCTGCAAATTTGGATCGTTCGATGACAGCCGCCCGGTCGACGTCGACGCCATCGAATACGACGTGTGAATGCGCCCGGTATGGGCATTGATGTAAGTCGGCAGCGCGTCAGTGTACGTGCTTTTCAGCTTCGCCATCTGCCGCCAGTCGATGATCTGGCGCGGCAGATCGTGTCCCTGTGCTGCCAACTCCTCCAGTGCGTCTGCGTCTGTCGACCATTGCCCGGTCTTGGTTTTCTTGCCGCCGGGCAAACTGAATTTGCCGAACAGAATATCGCCAAGCTGCTTCGGCGATCCCAGATTGAAGCGCTCGCCCGCAAGCCTGTGGATCGTCTCCTCCAGCCCCGCCATGCGCTGCGCAAAGCGATGCGACAGCCGCGCCAGCACCTCGCGATCGACCAGCACCCCCGCCCGCTCCATGTCCGCCAGCACAGCCACCAGCGGTCGCTCCAGCGTTTCATAAACTGCGGTCAGCCGCTCTGCCGCCAGCCGCGGCTTGAACAACGAATGCAGCCGCAACGTCACATCCGCATCTTCGGCCGAATACGCTGCGGCTTCAGAGATCGGCACACGATCAAAAGTAATCTGCGACTTGCCCTTGCCCGCAACCTCGCTGAACGCAATCGGCTTGTGACCCAAATAGCGCACAGACATCTCGTCCATGCCGTGCCCGTGCAGCCCTTCATCAAGCGCGTAAGACATCAGCATTGTATCATCGAATGGAAAAAGGCGAATGCCATAGCGCAACAGAATGTGAAAATCATACTTCACATTCTGCCCGATTTTGAGCACCGCCGCATCTTCCAGCAGCGGCTTCAGGCATTCGACGACCAGCTCTCGCGCCAGCTGTTGCGGTTGCGCCGCGCCAAAATCCAAACCGTCCCCAGAACCGTGCCCAACCGGAATATAACAGGCCTCGCCCGGCGTCACCGCCAGCGCCACGCCAACAAGCTCCGCTTCCATTTCCGCCAGCGACGTCGTCTCTGTATCGACGCAGACAACGCCCACCTCATGCGCCCGCGCGATCCAGCGCTCCAGATCGGCTAGCGCAGTTACCGTCTCGTAGCGCTTCCGGTCAATCGGCGCCACCACCGCTTCGCGGTCAAAGATCGCGCCCGGCTCACTCACCGTCGCGATCACCGTCGCTTGCACCCGCTCGGTCGGCGCCCGCGCCACATCCAGCACCGCCGCTGGGATCGACGCCGTGTCGCTGAGATCCCATTCCGCCGCCACCCGCTTGAGCAGCGTCGTAAACTCCATCGCCTTCAGAAACCCGGCAAGCTCGCGCGGGTCCGGCTCGATCACCCCGAACTCCTCCAGCGGTACCGGCACCGGCGCCTTCACATCCAGGGTCACCAGCCGCTTTGAAAGCCGCGCTTTGTCGGCGTTCTCGATCAGGGTTTCGCGCCGCTTGGGCTGTTTGATCTCGCCCGCCCGCGCCAGCAGCGTTTCCAGATCGCCATAGAAGTTGAGCAGCTCCGCCGCCGTTTTCACCCCAATTCCGGGGACACCTGGAACATTGTCCGACGCATCGCCCGCCAGCGCCTGCACATCGATGACTTTGCTGGGTGCCACCCCAAACTTCTCCATCACCTCAGCCGAGCGGATCGCCTTGGATTTCACCGGATCGAGAAGCTCGACCTTTCCGTCCACCACCAGCTGCATCAGATCCTTGTCGGACGAGACGATGGTAACGAACGCCCCGGCCGCCGACGCCTGCGCCGCATAGGTCGCAATCAAATCGTCAGCCTCAAAGCCCGCCAGTTCCACCGCCGGCACGCCAAAGGCGCGCGTCGCATCGCGAATGAGCGAAAACTGCGGGATCAGATCCTCCGGCGGCGGCGGCCGCTGGGCCTTGTAGGCCGGATAAATCTCGGTGCGAAAGCTCGCCCGCGACGTATCGAAGATCACCGCCAGATGCGTCGGCCTCTCACCGGCCTTGGTATCCTGCAACAGTTTGAACAGCATATTGCAAAACCCCGACACAGCCCCCACCGGCAAGCCATCGCTTTTGCGTGTCAAAGGCGGCAAGGCGTGAAAGGCCCGAAAAATATAGCCCGAGCCATCGATCAGATAGAGGTGATCACCCTTTCCGGCCGCCCGCGCCTTCAATGACTGTCAGCCTCGGCCGCCGTGCGCGACAAGACGAACTTCCGGTCGCAATAGGGACATTCGACCTCGCGGCCCTCCCCCATCTCCAGGAACACGCGCGGATGGCCAAGTCCCCCGCCCTCACCGTCACAGGCGATGCGGCGCTTTTCGACGATGATTGTTTCAGGAGCAGGTGTCGGCATGAAAAACCTTGCA
>JANOFD010000842.1:0-6789 GCA_031413455.1 Rhodobiaceae bacterium | reverse complement strand
CACCCACCAAGACCCCGCCGGTTACGAAACCATGATGCCGCTCGACCGGAAATAAATCAGTCGTCCCCGCACATGATCGGCGAGTTGATGATCACACCCACCGAGGCGATGGCTAGCTTCACTTCCGGCCGTAGTCGCACGCGCATCAGGCCAGCCCGCATCTCGCGCGCCACCACTGGGCGCTTGGGATTTTCGCGGCACACCTGAAGATCCGAAAGCATCGAATTCGACTCGTCTTTGTCTTGCAGGCGCTTGACAACAAGCGCCGCCGCCTGATCCTCGTTCTTCAGGCACAGCGCGGTACTCGTGACAATCTCGTAATTTTCTTCGGGCTTTTTCAACATGTCCAGGAAGACAGCTTGCGCTTGCGCGGCCTTACCTGACCGGAAAAGGCCGCAGGCATTCACAAACGAGATGATCTTTTCGCCGTACGGACTGGAATGTCCGTGAGCCTTCGCTGCCGCAGCCATGCCTTCCTGGTAGAGACCCTGCTTCACCATCATGGTGCCCAGATTGATGAACTGATTGACGAGAGTCGAGTTGGTTTTCACGTCCTGTTTCAGAAGCGGCTGTAGCACGGCATTGGCTTCGACGAACCGGCCCTGCGCCTGAAGCGCATAGGCGAGCTCGTTTTTCAGCCACAGCAGCGACTCCTCGTCCTTGTCGAATTTTGCAGGTGCCTTTAGCACGTCTTGAGTGACACGCTCGGCGTCGCCATAGCGCCCGTTAAGGCGCAACGCCTGGATTAGCCAAGTCATCGCCTTCAAGTTTTTCGCATTCTTCGCTGCAACTTTCTGCGCGGTGGCAAGTTGGCGCGCCGCAAAATCTCGCGGTTGCAGCAGCGTCGAAATGCCTGGCGCTGCCCGCAGGGTCGCATAACGCGACTGCGTGCTGATCTCCATCAACACGCCGTACTCCGACAGATCGGCAACAAGTGGAATGGCTTCGTCCGGACGCTTGTGATCCGTCAGTTCGCGAATAAGATGCAGGTACAGATAGTCCGTTGTCGTAACTTGATCGGGGTTTCGATAGTTTGCTTTTTTCAGCGCCAGCAGCAGCGCCAGCCAATCGTCGTGCCGTTCGGTCTTCTGCAGATGGCGCCCGACGGCAAAGACGTTTCGCAGCGCCACATCTTTGATGTCTTTCGGATAAGACTGCGCAAGAACCAGCAGATCCTTGTAGGCGCCGCTAAAATCTTCGAGGTTGATGAGAGCCAGCAGGCGATCATAGCGAATGACGCCCTTGTTCATCTTGTCGCTCAGCGTGAGGGCCTTGTTGAAATCGTCTACAGCGAGTTTGTATTTGCCCAAGCTATTGCGCGAGATCCCGCGCAGAATGAGAACCCGCACCCGCCCTTGCGGGTTGAGGTCGGCCTTCAGCACAGACGTAGTCAGCCGTTCGGCGTCGGCATACTTGCCTGCATTGTAAGCAGCGTCCGCAGCCTTGAAGTCGGCCTCCACATCGGCCAGTGCAGGCGCATTCGCGCCCAGCGCGAAGGCCAGCGCAACGCATGTCGCGGCGATTGCAAAATACCGGTAGTTCATGGCTAACATCCTCGTGCACGAACGCGAGTCTCAGTCATCGACTGTAGCCGCAATCATGAATTGACGATAGAATCCCGCACCAACAAACAGACAGTAAGACAAACAAGGCCAAGAAATGACGCGAGCGTTGAGTATCATAGTCCTTTCCTGCGCACTGTCGGCCAACGCGCTCGCCTTCGGCACCAAACCAGGCACGCACAATATCGGCTCGGAGCATGAAAAAATAACCCGCGCGGCGGTCAAGGATCTGGGCCCGGTCACGACGGATATGCTCGCGGGCAAAGGCGAAGATCCCGGTGCCGTCGGCGCTCCCGACCAATCGGGCAGGGGCTTGCTCGCCAATGCCCCTTCGCACTGCGATGGCGGTGACTTTCTCGCAGGGCCGGACTCCTACGCCCAAACCCAGACCGCAGCACAAGCAGCCCTTGCCGCTTGCCGCCAATATGTCATCACCCAAATCGACAGCGCCGTCGCATGGTCGAGAGAGCTTGCCAAGCCCACCGCCGCCAACACCGCTCTCGATTGCCGATTCATCGGGCGCGGCAGCAGCGCCAAATGCAACGTGCTCGAACATTTGGGTTTGGCCTTTCATACAGCCCAGGATTTCTACGCCAACTC
Source organism: Rhodobiaceae bacterium (assembly GCA_031413455.1). GTDB lineage: Bacteria > Pseudomonadota > Alphaproteobacteria > Micropepsales > Micropepsaceae > SZUA-430. The sequence goes on along the minus strand of JANOFD010000842.1, from coordinate 4,627 downwards.
AAATTGGGTAGACCGCCCCGCCAAACAACCGGTCTCGGCCACCAACCCGCCAGGTCTCGGCCGTTCGGGCCCCGCCAAATGGTTCGATCCGCGCCAGTCCATAGAATTTCCCGACGGCCTTATGAGCGGCTGCCCGGGGGACTTATCGCTATTGGGCATCACCTTCGGATGCGAGTACGGATCGCTTCCGCCACTCGTCGGCCAGATCCGCGTCCTGCGTGAAGACCTGAGCAAAGACCGAGGCCCCATCGGTCGTGGACAGGGCGGCGTTGGCACCAGTGCACGCGGCAAGATCAACGGCAATTTCGGGCGCGCCGTGTCGGCGGCCGTCGACGACACAGCTGACAAATGGGCTTACTTCAAAGAGCAAATCGCCGCCAAGTATGGCGCCACACGCGCGGCGAAAATCCTGTGCGCGCTGGCGAACGACAAGTTCGACGCCGCACGCTGCGCCCAGCAGGTCAATCAAACGAAAGTCTGCGCCGAACGCGAGTCTGTGGCCCTGGACACCACCGATGCAGATGCGGCACCGCAGTCCGAACCAACCGCAGACGAGATTGCCACGGCAGAAACCCTCTATCCGGCGCTGGGTGCATTCTGTGTCATCGAAGAGACCGATATCACGCGCGCCGAAGTCAATAGTGGTGGCACCGCCGAAGCGGGCCGGACTTCAGCGAAGGCCCACGCCGTACGTGCCCTCGCCACCTGGAACGCCTGTCCCGTGCAATTACACAGAGTCCATTCAGCAACGGCGCAGAAAAACAAAGCGGCTTATGACGCCCTGATCAACCGGCCGGGCAAGATCAGCAAGAAGGAAATCGGCGTGCTCAACGACATGTACGCCGATTGCATTCTGGGGGCGCACCTCAGACGCTCGGGAAAATAAGAAAAATTCGTCATGGCCGGGCACTTGACCCGACCATGACGAATGATGCGTGAATTGGAGTCAAAAATTACGGCGGTTTACGCGCCTATTCCCGCCAGGCCCGGGTGATGCTGTCGGTGAGCGGTTGCGTCAAATAAGCCAGCGCCGTGCGCTCGCCGGTTTTGATCATGACCGATGCGGGCATCCCGGGCTGCAGCACTTGCGTCCCCAGGCGTCGCAGCTCACTTTCGGAAACGTCAATGTGGGCGATGAAATACATCGCACTCGACCGCGGATCCTGAATGGAGTCCGCCGACACATAGACAACGTTTCCATACAGACGCGGAATGTCTCGCTGACTGAGGCCGGTAAATTGAATTTCGGTTTGCAGACCAATATGTACTGAATCAACGTCATTGGTGCGTAACTGCACTTCCACCATCAGCCGGTCGTCTTTGGGTACAATCTCAAGAATCGTTTCGCCCGGTCTCACCACCGAGCCCACCGTCGTCAGTTTCGGCGCCAGCACGTTTCCCGACACCGGCGCACGGATCGTCATGCGCTCATAGGCTTGTGCGGCGGCACGAAACTGCTCGCGCAGGTTGGGAATTTTTGCTTGGACGTCGCGCAGATCACCCTGGATCACAGTTTGAATCTGATTGCGCGCCTGCAAGAGTTTGAGCTCGTTTTCGACGATCGAACTTCTCGTCCGTGCAATCATCGCCACCGAACGGCCTGAATTCCCGCTCAGCTGTGAAATCTCGCGATTGAGCGAAAACACGCGTGACCGTGTCGTATACCCTTTCTTGTAAAGGTCATCGACGACGTCGAGTTCTTTTTTTGACATCGCAATCTGCTGGTTGGCCGCGCTGCGATCCGACTCAAGCCCCTTCAACTCATTCTTGAGCTGTTCCTGTGTTTCCTCGATGATCGAAAGCTGACCGTTCAGCTCAGAACGCCGCGCGGTGAAAAGTTGATTTTGCCCGTCAAGCAACGCCTTGACCGAGGGGTCTTTCGCAGCCACGGCAAGCAACTCTGGACTGAATTGCGGTTGCTCAAGGTTCAGGGCTTCCGCTTTCAGCCGGGCTTCCGTCGCCAGCGCCAGATAGTAGGAATCCCGGCCACGCGTGAAGCGTTCTATCGCGTCGGCATCTTCAAGTTCCACCAAAACGGCGCCCGCCTTCACAAACTCGCCGTCGTCGACTTTGATCGCGCGGATGGCACCGCCCGTGGGATGCTGAATCTGCTTGCGCTTGGAGGCCACCACGATCTGGCCGTTGGCGACAATAGCGCTCGCGATCGGAACGGTTGCACTCCAAATGCCAAATCCGCCAATCGTTGCGGCAATCAACCCGAAGCCGAAAATCATCGCCCGCTTCGTGTTTGTTTGCAGGCTCGGAATCTTATCCGGCCAATTGGGGCGTCTAGGACTGGATTTTGGTTGTTGCATGGCGGGTCTCGAGAGACGTTACATTGGAGGGAACCCGCGCGGCGTCCGCGGCAGCTTTGTTCAGGGCGGCAAGAACTTCATCGCGCGGGCCGTACGAGGCAATTTGGCCGGCCTTCATCACCGCGAGTTTGTCGACCGCTGGCAGAATGCCAGGCCTGTGGGTGACGATCACGACGGTACGTTTTTGCTGCTTCAATAATTCAACGGCCCGCCGGAGATCTGATTCCCCCGCAGCGTCAAGATTGGCATTCGGTTCGTCGAGCACCACGACTTTGGTGTTGCCGTAAATCGCCCGCGCCAGGGCCACGCGCTGGCGTTGTCCGCCGGAAAGCAGCTTTCCACGCTCACCGATCAACGTCTCATAGGCGTTGGGCAGCGTCAGGATGAAGTCATGGGCGCTGGCGATTTTCGCCGCTTCGACAATGGCCGCCGAATCGTGCTCGCCGTAGCGCGAAATATTTTCCGCAATCGTGCCTTCCATCAATTCCACGTCTTGCGCCAAATATCCCACTGACGGCCCCAGTTCGCTCGACGCCCAATCCGACACTTCCACCCCGTCCAGCCGGACGTTTCCGGCAGTCGGTCTGAGCGCCCCGATCATCAGCCGGGCCAGTGTCGTCTTGCCGGAACCAGTAGCGCCGATGATCCCAAGCACTTCACCGGGCGCCAGTTCAAAAGCGATATTGCGCAAAGACGGTTCTTTCACGCCGGGATACCGCATCCACACATCGTCCAGTTTATAGTTGCCATCGGGTGGCGGCAGTTCCGTGCGTGGGGAATCCTGACCGGCCTGCAACACCGCGCTCAACCGTGCGTAGGATTGACGTGCCTGTATGAACCGCTTCCACTGGCCGATGGCCGCTTCAATCGGCGCCAATGCCCGGCCCATGATGATCGACGTCGCGACAATCGTGCCTGCCGAAACCTCATTGTGAAGTGCGAGGTAGGCGCCAAGCCCCAAAGAAAGAATCTGCAGCGCTTGACGCGCAAACTTCGCGGCCGAACTTAACCGCGAGCCGCGGTCGCTGGCCAGGGCTTGCCAGGCCAAGCTGGCTTCATGGTGTTCTTGCCATCTTTTTTGCACGTTGCCGACCATGCCCATTGAGCGGGCCGACTCGGCATTGTTGTGCAGCGTGCTGACGAAATATTCGGAGTCCCGATGCGCCTGCGCCGCTTCAGTCAACGGACTGCCAGTCATTACCTCGCCCAGATAGGCAAGTCCGACAATGATGATCGCCCCGGCCAGCGCCAGGCAACCGAGCGCCGGATGCATCATGAAAATGACGGCCAGGAAAATGGGCGTCCAGGGCGCGTCAAACAAAGCAATGAGGCCGGGTCCCGCAAAGAAAGTCCGGATCGAGTCGAGATCGCGCAAGCCATGCGCACTCGAGACGTCCCCAGGCTCTTTGGCCATCGACAAACCGAAAGTGTCGCTGCGCAAATCGCTGTCTAGTTGTGAACTGGCCCGCACCAGCAAATCGGAACGTGCAATTTCAACCAGCGACTGAAAGCCCAAAATACCGAGCGCAAGGATGGTCAAAAACAAAAGTGTTTCCTGGCTCTGCGAGGTCAATACGCGGTCATAAACCTGCAGCATGAACAGCGGGCTGTTCAGCATCGCCAAATTGATAAATAGACTGAAGAAGCCAACACTGAGAAACACATTGCGCGACCGGTGCAATGCGTTTCCGATGAGGCTCGTCCGTGCCTTGTTCATGCTGTTATCCAGTTACCCATGAACCCTAGCGCCGTGCGCGCAGGGATCCCCGCTTGTTGGAAGGGCCATAGGGCCCCAGTCACCCATATGGGTGGTTCAAGTCCTATGCCAATGCGTTTTCGCCAGGCATTTTACCGCGCTCTGTATGATTTATTCCCATGGCCAGCATATTATTCTTGTTGGTTGCACCGACACAATGAGCGCAAACATGGTTTACACATCAATCTTGCTGATCCGTGATGATTGACCACCAGATGGAGTACCACTTTCGGGGCGCACACCTAATCGCCAGCGCGGTCGCTCCAAAACAGGCAAGACCTCAGAAACTGTATCGAAAAGCGACACTTCCGATATTTTCCTGATAGTTCGAGGCCGCCAGGTTCGAGTTGCGGCTAACGTGCCGGAACTCTGTCACCCACGTCAGCGCGTCTGTGATCTCAAGCTCGGTGTTCAGGCGCAGCGTATGGCGGTCATCCGAACGCGTTAGGGTGGTAATCGGCGACAAACTCTCGACGTTGTCGTAGTTGCGCTTCTGATAATTATACGAGAACTTCACCCGGCCATCGAGTGTGAACAAGCTCACGGGAACCTGCAC
>JANOFD010000841.1:0-6158 GCA_031413455.1 Rhodobiaceae bacterium | reverse complement strand
GTTGATGGGCGTCACGATGCAGGAGCGTGGGGTCAGCCAATTGGTTTCGGTGGATCTTGCAGGCGCCGAACGGGTACTGCAGGCGCAGGCGGCGGAGTGAAGAATTGAGCCAATTTGTTTGGAATTTGCGCGACTGAGTGACACGCACCGGAAAACCTGCAGTTCTCCCAGTTTTTTCAACTGTTTGCAGTGCAGCACGTGCCTTGACTGGCGGAAAACCGGGCCATATGGTCCGCGCGACTTTCGGAGGGGGTTTCAAGCGGCCCCATGCACTGATCCTTGGTGAAAATTCCTACAGATCAGAGTGAAGATCCCGACCAGGAGCGTCTCGACGAGCTTGGCCGGAAAATCGAGGCCGCGCGTGGACCGACAACGAAATCGACGCCTGCCCAGTCCGGGTCCATCAGAATTGCCTACCGCCTAGCTTCAGAGTTGCTCGCTGGACTTTTGGTCGGCGTGCTCCTGGGTTGGGGTTTTGACAATTTGTTTGAGACCCGGCCATGGGGAATTCTGTTCTTTTTAATTCTTGGTCTCGCAGCCGCGATGACCAACGTGATCCGGACCGCGCAAAGACTCAATGCCGCGGTGCCGGATACGAAGGACGACAAGAATGATGATTAGCGCCGATCCCATGCACCAATTCCGAGTCGAGCCTTTGTTCGAAGGCATCCGCTGGTCACTTTTTGGTCAGGATATTTCATTCACAAACTCAAGCCTGTGGATGGTGCTCGTCACGCTGGCTGCCGCCGCGTTTTTCACATTTGCGGTCAAGCCGGACGGGATTGTGCCGGGGCGAGCGCAGTCCGTGGCAGAGCTGCTGCACGATTTTCTTGCAACCACGATGCGAAATATTGCGGGCGAAGACGGGATGAAGTTTTTCTCGTTCGTCTTCACGATTTTTATTTTCGTGCTGTTTGCCAATTTCTTCGGACTGATCCCATATTCATTCACTGTCACCAGCCACATCATCGTCACGTTTGCGTTGGCGATGACGGTATTCCTTCTCGTCATCTTTGTCGGATTTTGGACGCACGGACTGGGATTCTTGGGGTTGTTTGCGCCCGCGGGCGCGCCATGGTGGATCCTGCCCCTGCTGGTTCCCATTGAGATATTCTCGTTCTTTCTCAGGCCGATCAGCTTATCGGTGCGGCTTTGCGCGAACATGTTCGCCGGGCACGTCATGCTCAAGGTCTTTGCCGGATTTGTTGCGGGCTGGCTGGGTGTCGCTAGCTTTGCGTCAGCCATCGCAATTGCGCCGTTGGTCGCAGGAATTGCGGTGACTGGGCTTGAAGTTCTGATTGCCTTCCTTCAGGCGTTCGTTTTTGCCGTTCTGACATGTATTTATCTCAACGACGCCCTTCATCTTCACGATCATCATTAACTCATCGCCCATTGCGGCACTGAATTTTACAAGGAGACTTAAAATGGAAGCTGAAGCAGCAAAACTCATTGGTGCCGGGATCGCCTGTCTGGCTCTCGCAGGCGCGGGCGTTGGCATTGGTAATATTTTCGGCAGCTATTTGTCCGGTGCCTTGCGGAATCCTTCCGCCGCTCAAGGGCAATTTACGAACCTGCTCATTGGCTTTGCGCTCTGCGAAGCGACCGGATTGATCGGCCTTGTTATGGCTTTCATCATTCTTGGTTCGTGAAGTCAGATCGATAGGCCCGGGATCATCATGGATCAGTCCACAGTCGAGATTCAGGTCGCAGACCTCGCCCCCGTTGAGGGTCGAGGATCGGAACATGGTGCGACGCCTGAAGGTGAATATGGGTCCAGCACGGAGCAAATCGATGCCGGGCATACGGCCAAGCCGGGGCTGCCGCAACTCGACACGTCTACATTTGCGAGCCAACTTTTTTGGCTGATTATCACTTTCAGTTTTCTCTATTGGGTGATGTCGCGCATCGCGCTGCCTCGATTGCAGAGCGTAATTCTTGACCGCAAGAACAAGATCCAAGGCGATCTTGATGAAGCAGCGGGCGCGAAACGGGCGAGTGAAGCGGCGCTGGCGAACTATGACAAGGCGCTTGGTGATGCGCGGGCAAAGGCGCTCAAGTTGGGCGACGAGTTGCGCAACAAAGCCCAGGCAGAAGCGAACGCCAAGAACGACGCGGTTTCAAAGCGGCTTGCGACTGATACGCAAAAGGCAGAAGCACGGATTGCCGAGATGCGGGCGGGCGCCATGTCACGCCTGGCGGTGATAGCTCGCGACACGGTGGCTGAAATCGTGGAGAAGCTAACTGGCGAAATCGCCAATGCCGGCGACATAGATGCCGCCATTACCAATGCATTGAAGCGGTCCTAAGAGGGGAATTTTCGTGAGCGGATTTTTCGAAGATCCTACTTTTTGGGTTGCCGTTGGTACGGTGTTGTTTGTGTTGTTGCTGATCCGCCTGAAGGTTCCCGGGCAAGTCACCAAAATGCTCGACAGCCGCGCGGATGGTATCAGGGCTCAACTTGAGGAAGCAAAGCGCTTGCGTGTTGAAGCAGAAGCGCTGCTGGCAGAATATCGCCGGAAGACAGCCAACGCTTTGACGGAAGCACAGGCGATTATCGATGCGGCCAAAGCATCCGCCGACCGCATGGCGGAAGAAGCGAAAATTCAGCTGCAACACCAGATTGAACGCCGCGCAAAGATGGCGGAACAAAAAATCGCCCAGGCTGAAGCCGAAGCGATTGCTGACGTTCGTGCAGCTGCCACTTCGCTTGCGGCCCGAGCGGCTGGCGACGTCATTGCCAAGCACATGACCGAGCCAAAGAGCGATGCACTCATCGATGGAGCGATCAAGGACCTAAGCTCCAAGCTGCACTAAACCGCTCTAAGAGTAGATTTCAAACAATCCAGCCGCCCCCATGCCGCCGCCGATGCACATGGAGACTATTGCGCGTTTCACTTTGCGGCGTCGGCCCTCGAGCAAAACGTGTCCCGTCAGCCGGGTTCCCGTCATGCCGAAGGGATGACCAATCGCGATCGAGCCACCGTTGACATTGTACTTGGCCGGATCGATGCCGAGTTTGTCGCGACTGTAGAGGCATTGGCTGGCGAAGGCTTCGTTGAGTTCCCACAAGTCGATGTCGTCGACCTTCAAGCCATGGCGTTCGAGCAGGCGCGGCACGGCGAACACCGGGCCAATGCCCATCTCGTCTGGTTTGCAGCCTGCGATTGCCCAACCTTTGAAGGCGCCCAGTGGCTGAAGCCCGCGGCGTTCGGCCTCTTTGGATTCCATGATGACGACAGCGGCGGCGCCGTCGGAGAGTTGGCTGGCGTTTCCTGCGGTGACGTATTTGCCCGTGCCTTTCACAGGCTCAAGTTTTGCCAACCCTACAAGCGTCGTGTCGGGGCGGTTGCATTCGTCGCGATCGACGACGGCGTCGACGAATGTCTCGGCTTTCGTATCCTTGTCGATTTTTTTCATCTGGGTTTTGACCAAGATGATCTCGTCCTTGAATTTTCCTGCCTGCTGGGCTGCCGCCATGCGGCGTTGCGATTCAAGCGAGAATTCGTCCTGGTATTCGCGGCTGACCTTGTAGCGCTCGGAGACGACGTCCGCCGTCTCGATCATCGGCATCCAGAAATCGGGATACATGTCGGTGAGCCGTGCTTCACGTCCGCCACCACCCCCGCCCTGATAGCTGATCGAGTCGACACCGCAACCGACAACAATGTTCGCACCTTCCTCGACCACATAGTGTGCGGCGTTGGCGATTGCATTCAGCCCGGACGAACAGGCCCGGTTGACTGTGGCGCCTGCGGTCGTAATCGGCAATCCGGCCAATAGAGCGGCGGCGCGTGCCACATTGCCCGAAGCCGCCACGCAACCGGCGACGACGTCCTCGACTTCTTTCGGGTCGACTTTCGAGCGCTTGACCGCATGTTCGATCGCGTGACCGAGCATGGTCATGTTCGACGTGTTGTTAAATCCACCCCGCCCCGCTTTCGCGAGACCTGTGCGGGCATATGAAACGATGACGGCTTGGCGCATGATGAACTCCGAAATTTGCTTGTCTAAGGGTTATCTCATATCCAGGAAGCGTTTGCCTTCGTCGGCTAATTTTTCAAGTAGCTTAGACGGTGCGAATTCGGGACCCATTTCGGACTCGAACTGGCGCATTTTGGCGAGAACCTTGTCGAGCCCCATTGTGTCGCCGAAGAACATCGGACCGCCGCGATAGACCGGCCAGCCGTAGCCGTTGATCCAGACGACGTCGATGTCGGAGGCGCGGATCGCTTTGCCTTCTTCGAGGATTTTTGCGCCTTCATTGATCATGGGGTAGATGCAGCGTTCCAGGATTTCCGCATCATTGATTGCGCGTCGGGTGATGCCCTTTTTCGCCGCGAATTCGAGGATGATCTTTTCAACCACCGGCGACATTTTTGCGTTGCGATCGGCGTCATAGTCGTAAAATCCTGCGCCAGTCTTCTGTCCGCGACGATCCATTTCGCACAGTATTTCGCGAATAGTCGAACTGGTCGACTTTTCCTTCGACCAGCCGATATCGAGGCCCGCAAGGTCCGACATCTGAAAGGGGCCCATCGGAAAACCAAAATGGTAGAGAACGCGATCAACGTCCCAAGGCATCACGCCTTCGAGGATCAGCTTTTGCGCCTCACGCTGGCGCTGGGCCAGCATACGGTTGCCGACGAACCCAGGACAGACACCCACGAGGGCTGCAACCTTTCCAATTTTGCGCGCCATCTGCATCGAGGTTGCGATGACCGGTTTGGAGGTCTTGGCGCCACGCACAACTTCCAGCAGGCGCATGACGTTTGCAGGCGAGAAGAAATGCCAGCCGATCACTGCTTCGGGCCGCGTCGTTGCCGAGGCGATTTCGTCGACGTTCAGGTACGAGGTATTCGTTGCCAGAATTGCGCCTTGCTTGGCAATCTTGTCGAGTTTGCCAAACACCTCTTTCTTCAACTCCATGTTCTCGAACACTGCCTCGATGATCAGATCACAGTCGGCAAGTGCGTCGAGGGACAGGGTGCCTTTCAACAGCGCCATGCGCTTCTCGACATCCGGCATCGTCAGGCGTCCGCGCTTGACCGTGTTTTCGTAGTTCATGCGGATGGTGACAAGCCCGCGCGTGAGCGCGTCTTGCCGCGTCTCGACGATGGTCACAGGGATGCCCGCATTGAGAAAGTTCATGGCGATCCCGCCACCCATGGTGCCGGCACCGATGACGCCGACTTTGGCGACCGGTAGCGTCGGCGTGTCGTCGGGCACATCGGGCAGCTTCCACACGGCGCGCTCGGCGAAGAAGGCGTAGCGCTGGGCTGCCGACTGCACGCCCGACATCAATTCCATGAACAGTTTGCGTTCGACTTTGATGCCTTCGTCGAACGGCAAATTTACGGCAGCTTCTATGCAGCGGATATTCGACTCGGGCGCCTGAAAGCCGCGGAATTTTTTCGCGTTAACCTGGCGAAATTGTTGAAACATTTCAGGGCGCGCCCGCGCAGCAATGAGTTTGTCGTCGATATCGCGCAGCCGCCTTAGAGGCCGCTTTTCGGCAACAACTTGTCTGGCGAATGCAACTGCGCCCTCTCGCAACTTGCCTTCTTCAACGACGGCATCGAGCAGACCCAATTTCAAGCAGTGGGCGGCGCCGACGTGTTCGCCGGATGTCACCATGCCCAAAGCCATTTCAGGGCCAATGGCGCGTGGCAGGCGTTGTGTCCCTCCGGCGCCAGGCAGAAGTCCCAGGTTCACCTCAGGTAGACCGCATTTTGCGGACGGCACTGCGACGCGATAGTGGCAGGCGAGCGCAACTTCCAGTCCGCCGCCCAGCGCGGTGCCGTGAATGGCGGCGATGACCGGTATCGCGGCGTCTTCCATCGTGGAGATGGTATCCAGAAGGCTTGCGCCTTTCGGCGGTTTGCCGAACTCGGTGATGTCGGCGCCGGCGATAAACGTCCGGCCGAGGCAGATGATAACGATGGCCTTCGCTTCTGGATTGGCCGCCGCCTGTTTGACGCCGAGTGACAATCCGTCACGCACCGGCGCCGCCAAGGCGTTTACGGGCGGCGAATTCAAGGTGAGAATGGCGATTTCGCCTTCATATGACAGGTCGGCGACTTCGTTGATGGCAGTCATGTGTTTGGGCCCTTTGAGATTTGAGCGCAAGCTAGTGCCCGCACCCCTTGGGGCGCAATGGG
>JANOFD010000840.1:0-4081 GCA_031413455.1 Rhodobiaceae bacterium | reverse complement strand
AAGCAAGTGTTCACGGTCGCGGGGCAGACCACCCGCAAAGGCGAGGTGATCACGATCGATGGCTCGACCGGCCAGGTGATGAAGGGCCGGGTGGCGATGATCAAGCCCGAGCTTTCGGGTGATTTTTCGACCCTCATGGGGTGGGCTGACGGCTTTAGACGGATGAAAGTTCGCGCCAATGCCGAGACGCCGGCCGATGCACGGCATGCGCTGGACTTTGGTGCGGAAGGCATTGGGCTGTGCCGTACCGAGCACATGTTCTTTGACGAGGAGAGGGTCAAAGTCGTGCGCCAGATGATCTTGGCCGACACCAAGGGTGGGCGTGAAGCGGCGCTGGCCAAGCTGTTGCCGTTTCAGCGCGATGATTTCGTTGAACTGTTCAGGATCATGGCTGGGTTGCCGGTGACCATCCGTTTGTTGGATCCGCCACTGCACGAGTTTCTGCCGCAAGAGCGCGAGGTGGCCGATGTTGCGGCCTCTACCGGCTTTGATGTCGCCAAGCTGCGGGCGCGGATCGAAGAACTGGCAGAGTACAATCCCATGCTGGGTCATCGCGGTTGCCGGCTGGGTATTTCCTATCCTGAAATCTACGAGATGCAGGCGCGGGCGATATTCGAGGCGGCAGCGCTGGTTGAGCGCGAGACCGGCCGCACGCTGATCCTGGAGGTGATGATCCCGCTGGTTGCGATGAAGGGGGAGTTAGATTTTCTCGTCAAACGGATCGACGCGGTTGCGAAAGCAGTCGAGAGCGAGCAGGGCATTAAGCTTACTTATCTTAGTGGTACGATGATCGAGTTACCGCGAGCGGCATTGCGAGCCGGCGAAATCGCCGAGACAGCCGAGTTCTTTTCGTTCGGTACTAATGACTTGACGCAGACGACCTTTGGTTTGAGCCGGGATGACTCCGCCAAATTTCTTCCAGACTATGTGAGCCGGGCGCTGTTGCCCAATGACCCGTTCGTCAGTCTTGATGTCGAAGGCGTTGGTGAATTGATCCGTATGGCGGCGGAGCGTGGGCGCGCAACGCGACCTGGATTGAAGCTTGGCATTTGTGGTGAACACGGAGGCGACCCGGCATCGATCCACTTTTTCGAGGCGGTGCGTCTTGATTATGTATCGTGTTCGCCATTCAGGGTGCCGATCGCGCGACTCGCCGCTGCACAGGCGGCCATGGACTCATAGTTCAATAAAATCAATGAGTTAGGACGATTTTTTCTCGGGGCGACCTTGGGAAACATGCCGAGTCGTAGGCGCTTGGCGGTGTTCCGAGGCGAAGCCGCGCAAGCAAACGCCATTTTTTCTCATTAAACCTTGTTCATGACCTATATGAAACGCAGGGATAAGTTTGCCATTTTTGTCGCATCCACGATGGCTAGTTTAAGGAGAGATTTATAACTCTACAAACTAGTTCGTTTTCTTCATTTGTGTATTACTTAAAAAGTGAAGTTAAATTCGTAAATACAGCAATGTCGCAGGTGTGACAGCTTGCCGTACCTATTTGGTCCGTCCCAAGCTGACACGTGAGTACTTAATGCCTATACAACCCGGAGTTTGTTGCACTGCAGCGGGACAGTTCGTACCCGTCGACTGACCATTACCCATAAAGGGAGCGCTCAGGTTGCTAATGCAACGACCCGAATTTACCGCGGACCGGGCCGTTCTATGCCGGATGAATGGTTACTGGCCCAAGGGCTGCAACGTAGCCAACAACAAGAGGTCCCTTCCACGGGACCCAGAGGCCTCACAAGGGTGAACGCCTTCCAAACCATGGAGGTTAACATGGCGAAGACGTATGGACTGATGGCGCATTTGCGCCGAAATGACAGAATTCTGCGGGCTGCCGTTGGCGGTGCGATGTTGTACGCATTTACGATTGCCCTGGCAGTGCCTGAGCTGAACGCCAATGTGTTGCCGGAACAGACGGGTGAAGTTACGCGCCTGCTGTTGCGGCCGTCGACAGCTGCGACCGTGGAATTGCGGCACGGCTCGTCACCGTTGACCGTCGTTCGCGATCTGGTGAACCGGCCTGCCTATCAAGCCTATCTGAGCGAGAAGAATTGCCTGGCAACTGCCATTTATTTTGAGGCACGCAGCGAAAGCCTGACCGGCCAGCGTGCGGTTGCCGAGGTTGTGATTGCCCGAACCAAGGTTCCCGGGCGCCCGCGTAACATTTGCGGTGTCGTTTATGAAGGGTCGAAACGCCGGACTGGGTGCCAGTTCTCGTTCACCTGCGACGGGATCGCGGACAAGGTTCGCGACGGTGGATCTTGGCGTCAGGCGCAGCGGATTGCCGCCAACGTCATGCGCACCGGCGGCAAAGTTAATCCAGTGGCCGCAGGCGCCACATTCTACCACGCCGACTATGTGAGCCCGGGCTGGGCGTCACGGATGGTGAAGGTGGCGTCGATCGGCACTCACATTTTCTATCGTCCGCAACGGGGCCGAAACCTTTAGCGCCCAGTTAGAGCCGGAAACAGTTTGAGGATTCGCGCCCGGATGAAATTGGGCGCGAAACCTTTTATTCGGTCAAGCCAGGCGATTTCTTCCGGCACGTAATAATGCAGCTTCTTGCCGTGATAGGCCGACCAGACGCACTTGGCGACGCTGTCGGCGGGCATGAGGCGGAACATGCCCTTCTTCGGCGCATTGGCGTAGAACTGCTCCTCAGTTGGTTTGGGTGTGTCGCCGGTGCGGTTGGGCGTTGAGCGCAGGATTGCCGTGTCGATGAGGCCGGGCAAAACGTCGGCCACCCGAATGCCGTGCCTGGCCCATTCGATGGACAGCGCCTCGGTCAAGCCTTTCACGGCGTGCTTGGTGGCGGCGTAGACCGCGATGCGCGGCATGCCGTAGGTTGCCGAGGAGGACGAGGTCGTGAAAAGCAGCGAGTTCGGCGTTCTTTTCAGCAACGGCAGCGCCGCGTAGGCCCCGTTCAGGGCACCAACGAAATTGATCTGCACGACGCGCATGGCCGCGTCATAGGGGACGTCTTCGAACCAGCCCGACTCGCCGATGCCGGCGTTGTTGAACATCAGGTCGAGGCGGTCGCCGGACTTTTCGGCAAAACCTGCGAGGGCGGCGTCGAAGCCGGGCTTTGAGGTGACGTCCAGTTTGTGGATCCAGCAGTTTTCCGAGCCCAGTTCCTGCTCCAGGGTTTTCAGCCCGTCCATGTTGACGTCGCTGGCGCCGACCAGCCACCCTTTTGAGGCGAAGAGTTTGGCGGTTTCTCGCCCCATGCCCGAGGCGGCGCCGGTGATGAAGATGGCTTGTCTTGGAGATTGGCTCATTTTTGTGTCCTTGGCCCGAATGAGGCGTCTTATCATATCGGGCTTGCATTGCACGGGGTGGGCGGGGCAATTTCCGCCCGATCTCAATCCACCCGGAGTTTTGCCCGTGAAAGTGTTTGGTCGTCTTGCCGTTGTTGCCGTCGCGGCCTTGTCCGTTTCGGGTTGCGTGTTTGATCTGTCGAGCGATGAGCCCAAGGCCAAGGTGCGGGCGGTTGATGCCTGCCCGCCGCGCGACGAGGCGAACTGGGCGAAGATGCAGGCGGTGCTTGAGACCAACAAAGCCCGCGAGGGGTTCAAGGTCACCGAGAGCGGGCTGCAGTACAGGATCGTGCAGGCGGGCACCGGCACTCGCCATCCGACCTGGGCCTCCGTCGTGCAGGTGCATTATCGCGGCAGTCTTGCCGACGGTACGCTGTTCGACGAGAACAAGGCCTCCGATCCGCCGGCCGAGTTCGAGGCGGGCGGGGTGATCAAGGGCTGGCAGGAGGCGCTGCTGATGATGCGCGAAGGCGACAAGTGGCAGCTGGTGATCCCCTCGGGGCTTGCCTATGGCTGCAAGGGCAAGGGCACCAAGATCAAGGCCGACCAGGTTTTGCAGTTTGACATTGAGCTTTTGAAGATCAAGTAGGAGCTTTTGAAGATCAAGTAGGGGTTTGGCCCTCCATTCGGGCGTTTGGCGGAAAGTGCTGTCCTATTTTCCCGCAAAAGCGGCGGGTTTCAGGCACTCATTTTAGGACGAACAGGACATCGGACACTGTCTCAGAACACTGTCCTGCTTGTCCTGTTCTGTTCGCGGC
>JANOFD010000839.1:0-4561 GCA_031413455.1 Rhodobiaceae bacterium | reverse complement strand
CGCGCTTGGCATCAAGCCACGGCTTATCGACTGCAGAGAGCCGGAGCAGTTCCGGTTAACTGCCTCAACTCTTGCGGCGGAGCAGGACATAGATGGCGTGTTGATTGCCAGCCCGTCCAATCCGTGCGGCACCCTTGTCAGCGCTGATGAGCTTGCGCGGATTGCCGGTCTTTGCACAGAGCGCGGTTTGCGGCTGATTTCGGACGAAATTTATCACGGGATTACGTACGGTACAGATGCACAGACCATGTTGGCGTATTCGCCCGATGTCGTGGTGATCAATAGTTTTTCGAAGTACTTCTCGATGACGGGGTGGCGGATCGGATGGATGGTCGTGCCGGAATGGATTGTAGCCACTGTCGAACGACTAGCGCAAAATTTCTACATCTCAGCGCCCGCGATTTCTCAGGTGGCAGCATTCCATGCGCTTGACGCGGCGCGAGAGCTGGATGGTCACGTTCAAAGTTATGCGGCAAACCGCAAGTTACTCATGCAAACGCTTCGGTGCGCGGGGTTTGGAGCGATGGCGCCAGCGGATGGCGCATTTTATTTGTACGCTGATGTTTCGCCATTTGGGTTGAAGTCTTCCGTGTTTACCTCGAGGTTGCTGGAAGAAGCGGGTGTGGCGGCAACGCCCGGAATCGATTTCGATCCCGACGATGGTGGGCGTTGGGTAAGATTTTCGTATGCAAGTTCGCACGCAGATGTAGCGCGTGCCGCCGCTGCGATCAGCAGGTGGTGCGGCACGCTGAAACGGGGCTAACCTTCGGAGCGCTTCTGCCACCAGCCCTTGCGCGGGTTTTCATTTCCTTCGACGGGCTTGGGTTCCTCCGCCTTTGGGCCAAAACCGAAGAATGTCGCAATACTCGAACGCTCTTGCTTGGGCTCGGACGATCTGGTCTCGGATTCCTGCGCTGGGGCGGCTGGTTGAGATGCCAGGCCCGAGTACGGCTCAAAGCTCTCAGACCTCCTGGCAGCGGGAGTCAATTTTCCCGGTCTTGTATCGAAGCCACCGGTGCGGGGCCACTCTGGTGCGTCAAGCGCCTCGGCCGGCGTGGGCAGGTGTCCAATCACTGAAGCTGCGTGTTCTTGCGGGGAGCCTTCGTCGAATTTCCGTCCCCGACGACCCCGGCGTCCGCGACGCCGCCGACGGCGCTGGCCGTCTGCTGTTTCTGTGGTGGCGGCCGGATTTGCCGCTGTGTCGATAACATCGTCACCGTCATCGCCTTCGCCTTCGTCGACCGAGTCAGTTTCGATGCCGTTCAGCCGTGCAGTTTGAACCTCGAGTGATGGGGGAGCGGGTGGAAGGTCCGGTTGCGGCCCCATGCCGGGAGCGATCGGGGCGCGTGGTTCACGGTCCCTGTCACGGCCACGGCCACGGCGGCGGCGCTTGCGGCGTTGGCTTTCTGCCGTTTCACCTTGGGCGGTTTCTACTGGCTTGCTGCCATCGTCAGCCGTGGTTGGTAACGAAGGTGCAATCGCATCTTCATCGTCTTGCGCGTCGTCGATTTCCGTGTCGTCATTGACCTCGAGCTCGCTTTCCACCGTCACTGCGGTCAACGCCGGTTTACGCGGTTCAAAGGGTACGCTGGCGCCGCGTTCAATTTCGTAGGCGGAGGCTGCAAGCGACTGTTGAGATTCGATATAGATGTATGCGCCGTTCCGGTCTTCGATTGCCGTCAATTGCGCGCGCTTGTGATTGAGGATGTACAACGCAACTTCGGGTGGAACGCGAAGGGTCGCTGCCTGAACTTTTTCGTGCTGGCAAAATTCTTCCACCGCGCGAAGCACGCGCAATGCCATCGATCCCACCGAGCGGATGACGCCGCGTCCTTCGCAGTGCGGGCAAGCGGTTGTGGCGCCTTCGACCATGCCGGCCCGTAAGCGCTGACGAGACATCTCGAGCAGGCCGAACGGGCTTATGCGGCCCAGCTGAATTCTCGCGCGATCGTGGCGCAAGCAATCCTTCAGGCGTTTTTCGACGGAGCGATTGTTGCGATGCTCCTCCATATCGATGAAATCGATGACAACCAGGCCCGCGAGATCGCGCAGACGCAGCTGGCGTGCAATTTCTTCCGATGCTTCTAGATTGGTCTTCAGGGCCGTGTCTTCGATGTGGTGTTCGCGGGTGGACTTGCCCGAGTTCACGTCAACGGCGACAAGGGCTTCGGTTTGATTGATAACAATGTATCCACCAGAGCGCAGACGGACCGTCGGGTTGAACATGCTGTCAAGTGCCGCTTCAACGCCGTAGCGTTGGAACATGGGAACGACATCGCGGTAGTGTTTGACCGCTTCGGCATGGCTTGGCATCAGCATCGTCATGAAGCCGTGCGCTTCGGCATATCCCAGTTCGCCCTCGACCAGAACTTCGTCGACGTCTTTTGAAAAGAGATCGCGAATGGTGCGCTTGATGAGATTGCCTTCCTCATAGACAAGCGTGGGGGCGCTGGAGCGAAGCGTCAAATCCCGGACAGAGTCCCATTGGCGCAGCAAGTATTCAAAGTCTCTGCGAATTTCCTGGCGCGTCCGATTGGCGCCGGCGGTGCGAATGATGACACCCATACCCTCAGGAACTTCGAGCTCGACCGCCATTTCCTTAAGTTTGCGGCGGTCGGCGACGTTGGAGATTTTGCGTGAAATTCCACCGCCGCGATCAGTGTTGGGCATCAGGACGCAATAGCGGCCTGCGAGCGAGAGATACGTCGTCAAAGCGGCGCCCTTGTTGCCACGCTCTTCTTTGACAACCTGAATCAGCAAAACCTGCCGACGTTTGATGACTTCCTGAATTTTGTAGCGGCGATAGGAGCGATGTTCCCGGCGGGGCAATTCTTCCATCACGTCGTCGGCACGTGTTGCAGGTTCTGGGTCGCCTGCGTCGCCTGTCGCTGGCAATTCGCCGTCATGGTCTGGCGCGGTAATGTCGAGAGCCTCTGAGAAAAGCTGATTGTTCGATGCTATATCGCCGTCGTTTTGATCATCAGATGCTGCAGAGGTGCTGCCATTTGACAGGGCGGGAGCTCCGGTCGGTTCAGCGTCATCTTCGGGGTCGTGGACCCAGACGTCGTCATCGTCGCTTGTGACAATCTCGACAACGCCATCATCATCCGCCGGGCCGGACTGGTCTTCTTCAGTGGCGGTGGTTGCATCGGGATTGCGCTGGCTCTCACTGCGGAAGCGGGATTGAGTCCCAGTTTCGTGTGAGTCCGCATTCTGTGGGCCGTGTGGTGTGCGTGTGTCGGCGACCTCATCGGCGTCGTCGTCGTGGCGCTCTACTTCACGGGTCGCGGCTAGCAACGCCTGACGATCTGCTGTTGGTATTTGATAATAGTCGGGATGAATTTCCGAAAATGCCAGAAATCCGTGCCGGTTACCGCCGTATTCAATGAAACAGGCTTGGAGCGAGGGTTCAACCCTCGTCACTTTGGCGAGATATATATTTCCCTTGAGGGGGCGTTTAGAGGCAGATTCGTAGTCGAATTCTTCAACTCTGTTGCCATCAAGTACGACGACACGCGTTTCTTCTTGGTGGCTGGCGTCCACCAGCATTCTTTTTGACATTAAATTGATCTCCGAAAGCCGCGCGTCCCGGTTCGTTCGACGACGAGACCATGTCTCGTTTACCGCGCATGCCGGCTTTCAATGTGTTGGAAGTTACGGAAACGCTTCCCACAGAACGGTGACCATAGGGGGCAGGAGTGAGCACCTGCCCTTGAGCCGTTCCGGATGAAGCGAAAAACATCATGGGAAACAATTACCCTTCGCGCCCGTCCATGGTTGGGCGGCTCGCGTTCTAGTGCATTTTGCAGCGGCTGACGTACCATTGGCACCGAGACCGCGAAAATGCGTGATTTCAAACCCTGCAATTTGCCCTCGAATTTGGGGCTAAGGCAGGACTTGCGCTACCTTGTAGACTTGTTGAACCCCTATCGCAACCGCAGAAACAAGGCGGATATTGGCGCCAGCCGGGTAAAATTTCGTAAGTTTTACCCACAGCAGGCCTATAGTAGCTGATTCTTGGCTAACGAGTCGTCAATACGGATCGGCGATTATCTGGGACTGGCAGTCTGCTGGAAGTCATTGCGGTTGGGGCAAGGGTCTGAAGTCCAATGCGTGTAAGCTGGCCTAGCGTGGGTTTGATTGCGTTCCTTGCGCTTAAAACGACCGCAGCGGTTCAGGCTGAGCCCGATATTTGGGTTTCCGAAGTACGCTTGGGACAGCATGCGAACCACACGAGATTTGTGCTGAGCCTTTCAAAAAAGATTGAGTTCGAGGTGTTCACCCTCGCCGATCCTTATCGCATTGTGGTGGATTTTCCTGAAGTTGGTTGGAGAATCGACCCTGCGGCGGCGCAAAACGCGGCCGGAGTGGTCAAGGGTTTTCGCTATGGGTTGTACCGGCCAGGGCGCTCCAGAATGGTGATCGATCTGGGTTCTCCAGCAGCGATCGTCAACAAATTTTTGCTGCCGCGGGGAAAACTCAACGCGCAAGATCACCAAGGCCATGGAGATGGTGGCCGCATCCAAAATGCGCAAGGCGCAGGAACGGATGCGCGCCGCTC
>JANOFD010000838.1:0-3216 GCA_031413455.1 Rhodobiaceae bacterium | reverse complement strand
AGGTGCAGCAGCACGTCGTACTTTTTGCAGATGCGCTGGATCTCCGGCCAATAACTGTCGGGCGGAAACAAAAGCCCGCCCGCGCCATGGATAGGTTCGGCCGAGAACGAGGCCACCCGCTCGGCCCCCAGCTCCAGGATTTTCTCCTCCAGCTTGCGCGCTACCTCCAGCCCATACGCATTCGGGTCCTGATCGCCCCCGAACATGTACCAATAGGCCGTCGGCACTTTTTCGAACCCGGCGAGAGGCAAGTCGAATTGCGGGTGCATCGGCGTCAACCCGGACAGGGAAGCCGCCGCCATCGTCACTCCGTGATAGGCGTACTCGCGCGAGATATGGATTTTCTTCTGCGGCCGACCCTGCAAATTCCAATAATAGCGGATCATCTTCAGCGCCGTGTCATTGGCCTCCGACCCCGAATTGGCGAAGAATATCCGGTTCAACCCAGCCGGCAGCACGCTGGCGAGCTTGGCGGCGAGTTCCGTCGCCGGCGGGTTGGTCGTCTGAAAAAAGAGATTGTAATAGGGCAGTTGCTTCATGGCGTCGGCCGCGGCATCGGCAAGCTCTTGGCGGCCATAGCCAACATTGACACACCACAGCCCCGACATCCCATCGATCAGCCGGTTGCCTTCGGAATCCCAAATATAGACGCCGTCGGCCTTGGTGATGACGCGCACGCCTTTGGCGTTCAGCGCTTTGGTTTCAGTAAACGGATGAATGTGATGCGCGGCGTCAAGCGCCTGCCAGTGCTTGGTCTGATTGTGCGTTGGAGCTTTGTTGGACATGGGTGCGGCTCTTTCAAAATAATGTAGGGAGAGAATGCAAAAGCATCGGGCGCGCAGGTCACAAAACCGCGCACAGGCGCTCAATCAAGGATTGTAACCAATCCGGGCGCAGAGGATCAGCAATTCATATTTGCAAGCCATCAGCGACCATAGCAAGGCGGGGACAAACGTTCCAGCGCTGCTTGGCATGCAAGCGGGCCTTTGCCATTGATCTCCCATGAGCAAAACCGGAAAAATCGAAGCCATCTTCCAAAAACTGGCCCAAGCCAACCCCGCTCCCAAGGGCGAGCTCGAACACGTCAACGCCTACACGTTGCTGGTGGCTGTGGTCCTGTCGGCTCAAGCCACAGACAAAGGCGTCAACCGGGCGACGGAGAAGCTCTTCAAGTTCGTCACCACCCCCGCACAGATGGTGAAATTGGGCGAGGCAGGCCTGACCGAACACATCAAGACGATCGGTCTCTTCCGGGGTAAGGCGAAAAATGTCATCGCCCTCTCCAAACTGCTGATCGAAAACCACGGTGCCGAGGTTCCAAACAACCGCGACGCGCTTGAAGCCCTGCCAGGCGTCGGCCGCAAAACCGCAAACGTCGTCATGAACATGGCCTTTGGCGTGCCCACGATCGCCGTTGACACGCACGTGTTCCGCGTCGCCCACCGCCTGGGACTGTCAAAAGGCAAAACCCCTCGCGCCGTCGAAGACGATCTGGAAAAAACGATCCCGAACCGCTTCAAGCAGCACGCCCACCACTGGCTGATTCTCCACGGCCGCTACACCTGCACAGCCCGCAAACCAAAATGCCCGCAGTGCGTAGTACGAGACCTCTGCCCGTTCACGCCGAAAACGGCAGATTGAGATAGGCCCCGCGGAATCATTTTCCGCTTGCGCGGCGCAAAAATGTTCATTATACGTTCCTATTCCGGAGTTGGGCTGATTGCAATACCCTTCGTTCCGCTGCGACTTGAATTTTTGAATATCCTGCCAAACCACGGCACCAAGCGCGCTGTGTGTACACAAGTGACGCCCGATGTTACGCAGATCTCCGCAGTTTTCAGCCAATGTTACGGTGTTACGGGTCACCGAACAAAACGCTTCCCCTGCAAGCGGCTACTGCACGCACACATCTGCAATACAAAAAGCGACGTCATCCCGCGCGCGCTGCAGCACTCTTGAGCTGCTGCGCTGATGCGGGACCCAGCCCTAGTGCAGCCTCACCGCCAAGACTCAGTGCCTGGTTCCACAAGTGCCTTGCGCCCCACACCTCGTATGGGCCCGTGTCTGCGGCGCAGCATGAAGGATGCTGCTACCCACGCACAGGGTGACGCAGTATTGAAAAGTGCGGAACTGAGGGAATATTTGTGTGCCTGCGGTAGCCGCAAGCGAGGGAAGTGGCGGCGCAGCGCTGGCTGCTGCAAACGATGGGGGCTTTGTTGCGTGAGAAAGAAAGGGAAACGCGAAAACGCAAAGAAGACAGACCGGAATGGCGCGCTTGCGCGTAATAATCCCAGTCACGCGCTCAAATGCCAGGCGCCAATGGGTTTTTCTGCTTCGCGGCTTCGCGTGAAATTCTCTTTTCCGCCCCCCCAAGTCTAATACATATGAGTCCGGCTACTAACGGCGGCCTCAAAGGGAAACAAGCATGTCATCGATGAACTTCGTCGCACCACTGGCCAAGCTGTTCGCTGTCGCCGCACTGACAGCCCTGCTCTTGATTGCCTGGCAGGCGCAACTCATCGCCCCCACGCAACCCTCGAACACCGGCTTCTCATCGGCGAAAGCCTTCGCCACGCTCTCGCATCTTCTTGCCGAGCAACGCCCGCACCCCACCGGGTCACCTGAAAATGCGATAGTACGCGATCGAATAGTCGATGCGCTGAAAGCCGCCGGTTACACCCCCGAAACCCAATCGGCATTTCAATGTTCGCCGCCTGATCGCGGCGCCGGGTGCTCGACAGTCGAAAACATCATCGCCGTGCACAAAGGCACTGGGGCCGGCAAAGCGATCCTCGCCACCGCGCACTACGACAGCGTGCCCGCGGGGCCGGGTGTCGCCGATGATGGCGCCGGCGTTGCCGTCATGCTCGAGCTCGCCCGTCACCTCGCCACCCAACCGCCTGCCCGCAACGATGTGATCATCCTGATTGCCGACAGCGAAGAAACCGGGCTGCGCGGCGCACTTGCCTTCGCCGAACATCACCCATTGATGAAACAAGTCGGTCTCGTCGTGAATGTCGAGGCCCGCGGCGCCTCGGGTCCCAGCATCATGTTCGAAACCGGCGCGGGCAATGCTCGCCTGATTGATCTTTTCGCAGGCGCGGCTGATCAACCGGTTTCGAATTCGCTCGCCTATGAAATCTACAAGCTTTTGCCCAACGACACAGATTTCAGCATCTACAAGCGCTACAATCTCACCGGCTTCAACTTTGCCAT
>JANOFD010000837.1:0-2770 GCA_031413455.1 Rhodobiaceae bacterium | reverse complement strand
GTGGTGCCGCCTGGGGGCGTTATTCCCGGATACTGGTTGAGCGGGTTGGCGCCCTGGTAGGTCTGTGTCCCCGTTACTCCAAGCACGGCGTAACGGTTGAGGGGCTCGGAGGTGTTGGTGGTGAGCAGCTGGCCCGCCGGGGAGGTGGTGTGGGTGAAGGTGAGGTCGGTTGTGGCGCCGGGATAGTTGTGGCTGAGGGATGCCAGATCGTCGTCGATCTCGTAAACGTAAGAGGAGATGACTTCGTTCGCGGCCTGGGCCGTGGTGCCGTCGGAGAGGGCGGTGTTCTTCACCCGTCGCGAGAGCACGTCATAGTCGTAATCGCGCAGGATGCGCGTGGCACCGCCAATGACGGCGGTGATCTGGTCGACGCGGTTCAGGCCATCGAAGGTGTAGTTGGCCTGGAAGCCATCGGGCCAGGTCAGGCGGGTGGTGTTGCCGGCGGCGTCAAGCGTGAAGTCAACGTTGAGGTTCCAGTCCTGGCGGCGCTCGCGAATGGCGCGGCCTGCGGTGTCGTAGAGGTTTTGGTGGCTGGCAACAGTTGTGGCGCCAAGGGTGTCGGCGACAGTTTGAATGCGCGAGCCGAGGTCATAGGTGAAGGAGCGCGTCGGCATGCCGGAACCGGCGCGCGCGGTGACGCGGTCGAGATTGTCGTAGGCGAAGGTGAAGAGCTGGCCGGAGCGCTTGCGCTCGCTCAACTTGCGCGAGGCGGTGTCATAGGTGACTTGTTCGAAGGGATTGTCGGCGTCGTCGGCGGGGGTGGCGTCGGGGTAAAGCAGTTTGATGGGGCGGTCGAAGCCGTCATAGACATTCTTGGTGACATTTCCGCGGGCGTCGGTGACGGTGAGAACCTGGCCGTTGGGGGTGTAAGTGGTGGCGGCGTAGATTTGTTGCAGCGGCGTGCCGTGAGCTTTGATGAGCTGGGTGACTTCACCGGCGGCGTTGTAGACGGTTTTGATTTTACGGCCCACGGGGTCGGTGACGATGTCGGGGCGGTCGAGCGCATCGTAGGTGGTGGTTGAGATGTCCCCGGAAGGGTCGGTGACGGAGGCGGCTTTGCCGGTTGCGGTGTAGGTGGTTCGGGTGCGCGGATTGATTGTGTTCCAGGTGACGGTGGTGCCAGCAATCGACGATGACCCTTCAACTTTGAAGGCGCGGCCGTTGAGGTCGTACCAACTGCGCGAGGCCGTCAAATAGCCGGTGACCGCATTACCGATTGCGGTGACGGCGTTGGACGAACTCAATTGCTCGGCTACGCGCCGGGTCCTTCCGGTGGCGGAGTAGGTAGACGCGGTGTCCCAATAGGTGGCGATGCCGACAAATCCGCGCGGATCCATGGTTCGTGTGACATCGCCATAGGCGTTGTATTGCCATTCGGACTTCAGTTTGAGGCCTGTCGTGGTGTCGTCGACCACGGTTTTGATGCGGTTGCCCTTGGCGTCATAGGTGTGATTGGTGGTGATAAAGGTCGTTTGCGCCGTGCCGATTGGTGACGTTTCCTGGATGAGATCGCCGGATTGCGCATCGTATGTATAAGTGTGCTTTGGCTGGACCCCGCCAGCAATTGCAGCAGAGCGAAGGACATCTTTGATCCTGCCTGCAGCAGCACCGGCCGAATAATAACTGAATGTGGTAGTCCGGATCGTGTCACCTGCGGAATACGGCGCAGTAACGGTGAGCGGCTTATTCCAAGTCGTATCCCACGTGGCGTTGACGAGTATGTCTGCTAAGCCCGATCCGGTTTTGGCACGCTTTGTCATGCGCGTGATATTGTGGCGCGCGTCGTATTGGAAATGTTCCTCGTCGCCTTCCGGGTAGATACGACGCAAGAGTCGATTGGTGTCGTCGTATTCGCTGGTGACCTCGCGCGAAAGCTCGTCGATATGGCGGATCGGGCGCCCGCGGTCGTCATATTCGACGATGTAGCGGCCTGAAATGGGTGTGACCGGATCTTCTCGTTCACCGCGCGTACCGTCGGCAATGTAGAATTTGTAAGGCCCACGAATGGCGGGCGTTGCGACGGCAACTGCGTCGCGCACTTCTTTAATGTTGCCGATGGAATCGTATGTGTACTGCAGTGAAGCGCTTGCGGTATTGGCAGGTTCGAAGACTTCACAGAGACGGGGGAATGGTACTGGCCGCTGTGTTTGCGAGCGCGCGACGGGAGGGCAATATTTGTCCAGCCGTTTTCGTTCCGAGAAGCGGAATGAAGGAGAAAAAACATGGGCACATCACAGGTCGTCAAAGTCTTCAGCAAGGAAACTGACGGGAAGAGTTCTGAAATCTTCGCGGATGTCTCCAGCAGCATGCCACGGTGACGATCTGCCACTCCCGGACCAAAAATCTTGCCGGAACCGTCAAAGGGGCTGATGTCGTCATCGCCGCTGTCGGCGTCCCGGAAATGATCAAAGGGGAGTGGATCAAGGAGGGGGCGGTTGTCATCGATGTCGGCGTAAACCGGGTCGGCGAAAAGAAACTTGTCGGAGATGTCGAATATGCCGCTGCTGCCGAACGGGCGAGTGCCATCACCCCGGTACCGGGCGGAGTCGGCCCGATGACCATAACCATGCTGCTCTCCAACACGGTCGAGTCGGCGAAAAGCAGAATCGTTGAGTAGTTGACTTGTTAAGTAGTTTCCATCCGGAAAGATAACCGGATGAAATTGTTCAGATATTTTGTATAAAGTGGTTCAGTTTTGTCTCGTATTATGCTATCCTGCAAACCATAACAGACTGTAACTATTACACATTATGGTTTCAGGAGCACCCAG
>JANOFD010000836.1:0-3832 GCA_031413455.1 Rhodobiaceae bacterium | reverse complement strand
AAGCTGCCCAAGCCCAGCACGACACACAAATCATCGTCTTCATTCCACTGGAACACATACCGCCCGACCGAGGTTTGGTCGGTATGGTCCGAGTCGCCTCCGGGTACAAAAATGATGGGATCGGCCATAACCAATTGCCCTTTGGCGATATCGCGTGCGGCGAAAACGCACCGCCCTTTACCCGGTATGACGCGTACTTCGAGATTGGAATGCACGTGTTGCACGAACCCTCACTAAGAATTTCGCTGTTTTTAGCGCACGGAACCTACCCAACTCAACGCGCCGATCAAGGGTCTTGTTGCACTCTCCGCAGATGAATTCACGCGAGCGTGACAAACCCCGTGGCAGAATCCCCCTTACACTGGTTAAACTGGCTCAAAGCCTGCGGCATGCGGGCAAGCAAAATGGGGAACTCCGTTTCATGAAAAGAAGATCATTCCTAAAAGGCGCCGCCGCATCGGCCGCCCTCACCGTCTCCACGACAGGACTTTCCATGACCGCATCGGCAAAAGCCACATCCCTGGGGCCGCTACTCGACCCGTGGACCGGGCCGAACGGAGGCATCCCCCGCTTCGATAAAGTCAAAACCGCGGACTTCAAGCCCGCACTGATGAAAGGCATGGACCTCGCCCGCGCCGAGTTTCGCGCTATTACAGACCAAAAATCGGCGGCGACATTCGAGAATACAATTCTGCCCTTCGAAGACTCGGCCCGCCCCTTAAGCCGTGCCGGAAATTTCTTCGGCGTCTACACGTCGAATATGAATGGCAAGGAAATGCAAAAGATCGAAGCCGACATGTCGCCGATCCTGTCGGCGTTCGGCGATGAAGTCATCCAGAACGACGCGCTCTTTCAACGGGTCAAGGCTGTTTACACCGCCCGCGCCTCATCGAGCTTGAACACCGAACAGCAACGCTTGGTCGAGGTCCACTACAACCGCTTCGCCCGCCAGGGTGCGGCCCTCAACAAAGAGCAGAAGGCCCGCCTCAAGGACATCAACACACGGCTCGCGACCTTGTTCACGACCTTCCGTCAGAACCAATTGGCTGATGAAGAAAACTACACCATGACCCTCGGCAGCGAGGCCGATCTCGCAGGTCTGCCGGAATCGATCCGCGAAGGCGCCGCTCAAGCCGCCAAAGATCGTAAGCTTCCGGGCAAATGGGTTTTCACCAACACCCGCTCGTCGATGGAACCGTTCCTCGTCTTCTCTGAGCGCCGCGACTTACGCGAGAAGGGCTGGCGCATGTGGATCAATCGCGGCGACAATGAAGGCGCACATAACAACCGTGCAGGCATCGGCGAAATTCTGAAGCTGCGTGCCGAGCGCGCGGTGTTGCTTGGCTATCAAACCCACGCCCATTGGATTGTCGACGACAACATGGCCAAAACGCCGGACAACGCGACGAACCTGATGCTGAAAGTGTGGAAAGCAGCCGTTGGCCGCGTCAAGGAAGAAGTCGCCGACATGCAAACCGTCGCCAACAAGGAAGGCGCAAAGATCACGATCGAACCCTGGGACTATCGCCACTACGCCGAGAAAGTGCGCAAAGCGAAATACGACATCGATCAAAACGAAGTGAAGCAATACTTCCAGCTCGAAAAAATCCGCGAAGGCATGTTCTGGGCCGCAACCCAGGTCTACGGCCTGGAGTTCGTGAAACTTTCAGGTGTGCCGGTTTTCAACCCGGACATGTCGGTCTTCGAGGTTCGCCGCGGCGGTAAGCGCGTCGGCCTTTGGTACTTCGATCCCTATGCACGTGCCGGCAAAAGCTCTGGCGCCTGGATGAGCGAATATCGCACCCAGGAGCGCTTCAGAGACGACACGACACCGATCGTCTCGAACAATTCGAACATGATCAAGGGCAAACCCGGCGAGCCGGTGCTGATCTCGTGGGACGATGCCTCGACCATGTTCCACGAATTCGGGCACGCGCTTCACGGCCTCGTCTCCAACGTCAACTACCCGACCCTCGCTGGCACCAGCGTGAAAAGGGATTTCGTCGAGTTCCCAAGCCAGGTGAATGAATACTGGCTCGAGACCCCGGAAGTGTTGAACAAATTCGCCATCCATTACCAGACCGGCAAACCGATTCCAAAAGAACTGGTCGAAAAAATCACCAGAGCGAACAACTTCAATCAAGGCTTCGAAACGGTCGAATACCTGGCGTCAGCCCTCTACGACATGAAGATCCATCAGGCAGCGACCGTCGATAAAACCATCGACCCTGTCGAATTCGAAAAAGCGACGATGGCCGAAATCGGCTGCCCGAAAGAAATCGTCATGCGTCACCGCCCCACCGCCTTCGGACATATCTTCTCAGGCGACGGCTACTCGGCCGGCTACTACGTCTACATTTGGGCCGACGCGATGACCGCCGACGTCTATGAGGGCTTCATGGAAAAGGGCGGCCTCTACAACAAAGACGCCTGCAAACTTCTGGAATCCTCGATCATGAGCGTTGGCAACTCCATCCCGCCCGACGAAGCCTTCCGTAAATTCCGCGGCCGCGACGTCGACACCAACGCCCTCATGCGCGACCGTGGGTTTCCGGTGAGCTAAAGCTACTCCGGCGTCGCGTTGCTAAACAGCGCGGCGCCGCCGGCCACGAACCCAAGCCCAAACAAAATCCCGCCGGCGAAAAAGCCGAATTCACTTTCGCCTGCATACATGCCGCCAACGCCCACAATCGTCGATGCAACCCAACACATGCCAGCCAGCGAAGAACCCGCGCGCTGAATGAGCATCCACAGTCCAAGCAAGCAAAGTCCAAGCGAAATAGCCACGACCCCAACTTGATAGGTGTCGATGCCAAACGCCTTCGTGTCGGGCCCAACAATCGAGGCTATACCGGTTGCAGCGATTACGAACGTAAAGAACCCTAAAAATCCCAACCGCTCGCTTGCTGCAAAATAAATGCCCATCAACCCAAACAACAACGCCACGTCGATTCCGAAATAGAAGACCTCGAGCTTCAACGCCCCCAGACCCCACGTCCCGAACGCCGAAGCAATACGCGCCGCGCCGCCGATAATCGCCGACGCCCCTAACAGCCGCACAAGAATACTATCGTTCACGCCCGCTCACCGATCCCATAAAGCTCAGCCACATTATCGTGGCAAATCCAGTCGCGCTCCTGCACCGTCAACGATTTCGCGTGCTCATCCAGCATTGACTGCGACCACGGCCACGTTGAATCCGAATGCGGAAAATCGTTCGCCCACATCAAGCGCCGCACATTGCACAGATCCTTGGTCTTGAACGCCACCCAATCGTCCTGGAACGTCACATGGATATGATCGCGAAAGTACTCGCTAGGCAGGCGCTTCAACGGCGGCGCCTTCATCCAATAGCGATGACGCTTATAGGCGTGATCCATGCGGTACATGTAGTGTGGCACCCACCCCGCATCGGCTTCCACACAAACGATCTTCAAGTCCGGATGCCGGTCGAACACGCCACCAAAAATCAGCGTCCCCATAATATCCTGACAACCGCGAATGATCGCCAGAAAACCGTTGATCCGCGGGCCGCGTGGGTTTTGCGCAAAAGCGCCTGACTTGCTGGTCAAAATATGAAATGACAGTGGAAGATTCAGTTCGACCGCCGTCTCCCAAACCTTGTCATAGATCTTGCTGTCATAGTCTTCGACCGCAGGATCGCCCGGCATCATGATGCCCCTGAAACCCATCGCATGCGCAGCCTTGAGTTCGGCCACCCCATCTTCGGGCGTACGCATCGAAACCTGTGCCATGCCGTAAAGCCGCTCCGGCGCGACTGAACAGTATTCCTGCAGCCAGCGGTTATAGGCTTCAAAACACACCTTCTTGT
>JANOFD010000835.1:0-1557 GCA_031413455.1 Rhodobiaceae bacterium | reverse complement strand
GGCCAGCGCGTGGCGGGCGACACAGCACATGGGGATGAGAATCGTCGGCGCGGGTACGACCTTGATGAGGCGAGTTTGGCGGAGGCGCGGTTCATCCGGATTCTCGGGATCGCGCCGGATGCGGATGGCTTTGTGCCAGTATCTGAGCACCTCGCAATTGCCGGGCGTTGTCTTCGATTTGATGAAGCTTGCCTATAATCGCTGCGTCGCGCAGGGCACCAAAATTGTGGCGCCGCGCGATGTCTTGACGGCGCTGTCGCAAACGACGGGCTTGCCGGTTGCCATCCTGGACGCGAGCGAGAAAGTCGAGCTGGGCATTGTGCGGAAATTTTTTGGCGAACGGGTGATCGGTCAGAACGAAGCGGTACAGGCGATCGTCGACCGGATTGCCATGCTGAAAGCGGGGCTGACCGATCCGGCGAAACCGGTTGGCGTGTTCCTGTTTGCCGGGCCAACTGGCACCGGCAAGACCGAGCTTGCCAAGACGCTGGCGGATTATCTGTTCGGCTCGAGCGAGCGGATGATCCGTTTGGATATGAGCGAGTTCAAGAACCAGGACTCACTCGGCAAGATTATCGGTGATGCTGGTTCGGGCGGGGTGCAAACCGACTCGCTGATCAACCGCGTGCGCAAGCAGCCGTTTTCAGTGGTGCTGCTGGACGAGTTCGAGAAGGCGCACCCGAATGTGTGGGATCTATTCCTGCAGGTTTTCGATGACGGGCGGCTGAGCGACGCGCACGGCAATGTCGCCGACTTCAGGCACTGCATTATTATCCTGACCTCCAATCTTGGGGCGACGGCGCACCAAAGTTCCGGCTTGGGATTTGGCGCGCGGCCGGATGAGTTTTCGTCCGAGCAAATCCAGCGTTCGATTGCGCAGGCGTTCCGCCCCGAGTTCGTCAACCGGCTGGATAAAGTGATTGTGTTCCAGCCACTCAAGCGCGAGTTGATGCGCGAGATCTTGCAGAAGGAACTGCGTGCGGTGTTGGAGCGCCGCGGCTTGCGCAATCGCGAATGGGCGGTGGAGTGGGAAAGTTCGGCGCTGGAGTTTCTGCTCGACAAGGGCTTTTCGGCGCAGCTGGGGGCGCGGCCGCTGAAGCGCGCGATCGATCAATATTTGCTGGCGCCGTTGGCCGCGACCATCGTTGAACATCGCATTCCGCAGGGTGACCAGTTTCTGTTTGTGCGCAGTGACGGACACGGCATTCAGGTCGAGTTTGTCGATCCGGATGCCGAACCTGGCAGCGAGCGGGAAGGCGCCGGTGCTGCTTCGCTTGAACATTTGCCGCTGGCCAAGATCATCCTTGATCCGCAAGGCACGGCGCAGGAACGCAGTACCATCGAGGCCGAACAGCGAGAGCTTGGCGCCAGCATTGAAGGTGCAGAGTGGCAAGCGTTGTCGGCGAAGCTGTCCGGTGAAATCGCCGATCCGGCGATTTGGTCGCGCGCGGATCGTTATGATGTTTTGTCCCGCTATGCACTGATGGATCGCGTGAAGGCCGCCGCCAAGACTGCGGATGCCTTGCGAGAGCGTCTGGATAAGGGGCGCAATGGCGG
>JANOFD010000834.1:0-3524 GCA_031413455.1 Rhodobiaceae bacterium | reverse complement strand
CCTGACACGCGCGCACGAACGGCCGCACGAAGCCCTCGACCGCGCGCCCGCCGGCATTAATGTCCTGGTTGTTCGCCAGCTGATCGCGCGAGAACACGCTGAGGTCTTCCTGGTTCCAGCCGTCGCCGCACGCCACGTCGTTGCGGTTCGACGCCGTATAGTTCCACAGCGTGCAGTTCAGCAAATGCCGGTCCATGGCGTTGTACATGAGATCGAGCGCGGTGACGTGCTTCTCCCACGGCGCCGCCGAGCGGTCGCCTTTCGCCCACGCTTGATAGGCCGCAGCACCGTCTAGATCGAACGGAATCCCGAACTCGCCGATCAGCGTCGGCGCCCCGCCCGGAATCGTCTTTGAAGCTTCCTTGATCCGCCCAAGCTGGTTCGCATAGTGCCCCTCAATCTCAGCCGCCCCGCTCAACGTCTTCATCGTGAACGGATTGAGCGAGTTCGGAAACATGAAATTCTTCGTCACCAGCGTGACGATGTCGTACCAATGGCTGGCGTTGACCGTGCGCTCCGGCGTGCCGGGCGGAAAACCTTCGGCGGCGCGAAACGGGTCGAGCTCGGCAAAGATCAACCAATCGTCGTTGATCGCGCGAATCTCGCGCGCCACGCGCTGAAAGAACGGCGCCATGCCGTCGGCGTCGGCGTCGATCTTGCGGCCGTTCGCGACCTGAAAGAAATCCTCGCGCAACACCTCGTGCCCGTTGCCGGTCATGCGATAGGCGCCGGCCTTCTCGAACGGGCACGACGCGCCCTTGCGCCAGATATGCGCGCGCCCGGCGTTCACTTCCTTTTCGCCAGTGACGCCGACCCGCATCTTCGCCGGATCGAACGCAAGCTCGGGAATCGTGCGCGGCTGACCTTGCGCCACCAGCAGCCCGTCCAACGCCGACCACGCAGGTCCCGGCCGCACGGGATCGGGATGTTCCGCGCTGCGCTCGACATGGCGATAGGACATCGCCTGTCCGATCCACCCCGTCCCCGGTTCGTTGAGCGTGTCGAAGCCGAGCACGTGGCTCATGCCCTTCACGCGCTTGGCGATCTCGCGCATCGCGCCCAGATAATGGCCTTGCAAATAATCCTGCGCGCTGCGCCCGTCGATCTTGAACTCAGGGACAAAAATGTCGCCGGCGAAGAACAGCGTCCACATGATCGCGTTCGCGAGCATCCGGTAGTTGTTCGCCCACGTCATCATCGGATAGCGGTCTTCCTGCCGCCCGCCGCGTGCATAGTCGTACTTGTGCTGCATCACATGCGCCGCACCCGATGCGTTGAACTTTGTGAAGTCCAACCCCACCGCCTCGAACGTCCACCCCGGCGCGCCGTCGCCGCCGGACATCCGGCTCCACACGTCTTGATGAAAGTCGATGAAAACGTAAAGCCCGTGCTCGCCCGCCCGCCGCGCGATCTCGGCGAAGTAATCCAGATAGGCCGTGTCGTATTTCCTTGGCCCCGCATGCTCGACCGCCTCCCAAGTGGTGAGCAAGCGCAAGCAATTCATCCCCCACGATTTCAACCGCGTGAAATGCTCGTCCGCTTCGGCCAGCGGAAACGGCCGCCCCACAAAACTCACCGTGCGATGATCCGAAAAGTCGCTGGGAAAATTCGTGCCGCCGTTCGGGAAAGGCACCTTGCAATCGCCGCCCAGATTGACCCCGCGCAACATTACCGAGCGCCCGTCCGCATCGACGAAGCGGTCGCCCTTAATCGTCAGTCGATCCATGAATTCAACAAGCTCCCAATGTCACGAATGGCCTATCCATTGAAATCGCAGCCGCCAACAGGCAAGAACTGTCCTGCAATACCGAGAAAGTTGCAGAATTTTTCTTCGCCGTTGTCCGACGGAAACTTGATGCGGTACAAAGACAGCGCGAGATAGTTTTGCCGTTCGATGGGCATACTGGCGACGACGAACCCGGCGATAGTACCGCCGATCTGGCTGCGGCCGTCATTTGGATCTTCGCCGCGTTTCACGGCATCCGCTTCGATTTTTTTGGCGACATAGTTTTGCGCCCAAGTGTTGAAGTCGCTGCGCGACGGATTGGTCGCCACCAGCAGACCACCGAGAAGCACCAATCCCAACATCAACTTATTCATGGAAATTCCCTCTCCGTTTCCGCGCATTACGCCAGTCAAGCAGCATCAGTTCAAGTGAGGCCGCACTTCAGTGCTGAACGGATAGAACACAACAGCCTCCCCATCCGGTCCCCGATGCCGCCAAAGCCGAACGCCGTATTCCTTGGCAAGCCGGACGATCTGGCGGCCTTGCGAATTTAGAAGCACCAAATCCCCGCCGAGCCACTTCCATCTGGCGGCGTGTTGCAAACCTGGGACGGAGCTTCGACACCACTTGGCGGCAACCAATTCACCGTCACCTTTGAAGCGAACGAAACAACGCCGAACCGTGCCCTCGACGATCATCATTCCGCGCATGACATCAACCGGCGCTGTCTCAGTTGAGGCGGCCTTTGCATAGACACAACCAGTGATTGTGAAAACGGCAGTCATGCCGCTCATACATATAGTTGAGACCAAAACCCCAAAAAAATGCACGGCTAAAGGGCATTTTTTCTCACGCTCTTATGACACCACAGAAGCACAAAGCCAGCTGCCCATCCAGATTTCACAGGGGATGACTTATCATAAGTTGCATAGTGTCCGTTCCGCCTCATATCATTGAGCGAGGGTCCCTTGGGGAAGGGGGCCGGCAAGAGTTCGGTTTGGGGGGAACCACATGCTTTTGGCCAACAAGCGCCGCAGCTTGCGCGCGGCCATGCTTTCGGGCGCAGCAGTCATTGTACTCTACGTCGCCATCACCGGCAGCGCTCATGCGGTCGTTCCACGAAACGAGCAAGCAGCAACTGTCAACGTCACCTTTCCATCCATTCCAAGCAACGCCGCTGGCGCGCCCACCACAGCCGCCGTTCCGGCCGGCGCCATCGCCGACGCCAATAACACGCTGCCCTACGTCGCTTACAGTGTAACCGACCTAACGACCTTCGGACGTCCAGGCTTCGTTGGGCAGTGCTCGGGCGCACTCATCAATCCCCGATTTTTTCTCACCGCCGCGCACTGCTACAATGATGGCGGCACCAGGCCCGACACCCAATATGGAGTGGGCGGCCTGCATCGACATGCCGTCAGTTTCAATGTGCTTCCCTTGGCAAACAATGCCCTCGTGAACTGGCTCTTCGGCACGCCGTTGCTCAATGGCGTCACCAACAATGGCTATACGGACGTCGTCAGCGTCAGATATGCGCCCGGAAATATCACCTTCCTCCAAGCCGACATCGCAGTTGTCACGCTCGCCAACCCCGTGACCGGCGTAGGGTCGACACCGCTTCTCATGTCTCAACTCGATACCGCCCGCGATTCCATCGTTGCCGGATTCGGCCGTACGGGCACGGGAACCTTGGGCGATACTACAAGCTCTCGCGTGCGCCGGATTGCGCAGAACAATGTCGGTACCATGGGATCGTTCGACGACATCTGCATTCAAACCTTTGGACTGCCTGCCGGGT
>JANOFD010000833.1:0-7958 GCA_031413455.1 Rhodobiaceae bacterium | reverse complement strand
GTCCTCAGCGTTACCAAGGGCGAAAAATCCAGTGACGACGGAGCGGGCGTCGGCGTCCTCGATGGCATCGACGACGATGATGACGAGCCAGAAAAGAAGAAACGCTAGCTCAAAAGAACGCCTGGATTCCAGTCTGCGCCCGTCCCAAAATCAGGGCGTGCACATCGTGCGTCCCCTCGTAGGTGTTCACGGTCTCAAGATTCATCAGATGGCGGATGACGTGATACTCATCCGAAATCCCATTGCCGCCATGAATGTCGCGGGCCTGACGCGCAATGTCGAGCGCCTTGCCGCAATTATTCCGCTTCAGCAGCGACACCGCAGGCGGCGAGGCCTTACCCGCTTCAATCAAACGCCCTAACTGCAGCACCGCCGCTGTTCCAAGCGTGATCTCGGTTTGCATGTCGGCGAGTTTCTTCTGGATTAGTTGCGTCGCTGCCAACGGTCGGCCGAATTGCTTGCGATCAAGCGCATACTGACGCGCCCGGTGCCAGCAGAATTCAGCCGCCCCCATGACGCCCCAGGCGATGCCATAGCGAGCCCGGTTCAAGCACGAGAATGGACCGCGCAAACCGCTGACATCCGGCAGATGGTTGGCTTCCGGCACAAAGACATCATCAAGCGAAATCTGACCGGTCACCGACGCGCGCAGCGAAAATTTTCCTTCGATCTTGGGCGTGGTGAATCCTTTAAACGCACGCTCTACAATAAAGCCGCGAATGACACCGTCGTCTGTCTTCGCCCACACGACCGCAATGTCGGCCACCGGCGCATTGGTAATCCAGTTCTTCGACCCCTGCAGAATAAAACCGCCAGGTGCGGCTTTGGCGCGCGTGATCATGGCGCCCGGGTCGCTGCCATGGTCGGGCTCAGTCAGGCCAAAACACCCGATCATTTCGCCGCTGGCGAGCTTGGGCAAAAACCGGCGCCGCTGGTCCTCACTGCCAAACGCAAAAATCGGATGCATGACCAGGCTCGACTGCACACTCATAGCCGAGCGATACCCGGAATCGACGCGTTCGACCTCGCGCGCCGCCAGCCCGTAAGCGACATACCCCAACCCGGCTCCACCATAACTCTCGGGGATTGTGATGCCGAGCAGCCCCATCTCGCCCATTTCGCGCATAATTTGGGTGTCGAAATGCTCCCGGCGATTCGCCTCCAGGACGCGCGGCATAAGCTTGCCCTGGGCATAGTCGTGGCTCGATTTGGCGATCAATCGTTCTTCTTCCGTCAACTGCTCATTCAGCAGAAGCGGGTCCTCCCAATTGAAAGTGCCGGAATCAAGGTCAGCTTTGTGTTTCGCAGTCATCGCGGTCTCAACTATGATTACCCAGTTACGCAACAATCTAACCGGTGGTAAACCATATGGAAATGGTGAAAAGCGTAAACTTCCTCAGGACTCTGGCCTGCCAATTGAGTAGATTGCAACCAATGTATAACGGGACATATTGCTATGCCGGCTAAAGCGAAACCAAAATCGAAAGTAACCGCCGAAACGGCGCCTGAAAAAAAGACCGCAAAAACTGACACGCCGGTGTTCTTCAGAATGACGGTCGAGGTCACAAACCTCGAGCAAGCGGCGAAATTCTATGCCACGCTTTTGGGTATCGAGGGCCGCAAACTCCCCCGTTCCAGGCTCTATTTCGATTGTGGCCCGGTCATCCTCCAGGTCATCGACGTATCGGCCTCGCGGCCTTCGCACACATCGGCGAAGTCGCTTTATTTTTCCGTGGCCAACCTCGAAGCCGTCCATAAGCGTGCGAAAAAGCTCAAATGCCTCTCGCTTGAAATGGTCCATGAAAAACCTGGTGGCGCGATTGTGGTTCGCCCATCGGGAGAGCGTTCGTTCTACGTCGACGACCCATGGTTCAACGCGCTCTGCTTCGTCGAAGCGGGAACCGAGCACCGGCGCTAAAGTTTGCCCAACTCTTTCGCCGTACGCATAACACGCGCCCCGCAGATTTTCGACGCGAGCCGTGCCACCCGCGTTCTCGAAGCGCTCGGCGCCAGAGCCGGTAGCGGCCCCATGCGCAATCTCCTTGCCGCCGTTGCCTCCAACAGTCCGTATCTCGCAGGCCTGATGGAAAGGGACGCGGACCGGTTAGAGCAGGACCTGTCTGTCGCACCGGAACTGGCACTACGCAGTATGCTCGCAGTTCTCGATAACACGGGGGCGCTGCAACGCGCTGAAATGATGAAACTGCTGCGCGAGACAAAGCGCCGCGCTTCGCTGCTGATTGCACTTGCCGACACCGGTGGCGTCTGGTCGCTGACGGAAATTACCCGCGCCCTGACGGAACTGGCTGACAGCACCTTGGCCGCATCGCTGCGTTTTGCCATGCGCGAAGCTTTCACGCGCGGACGCTTCGCGCCGCACTCCCAAGACCGCCCGGAAGTGGACAGCGGATTATTTTTCCTTGCGATGGGCAAGTACGGCGCCTTCGAACTCAACTACTCCAGCGACATCGACTTCAGCTGCTACTTCAATCCGGATCGTTTGCCCGTCACCAAGAATGTCGAACCGCGAGAGTTTGCGGTTCGTTTGACTCAGACGACTGTAGCCCTCATGCAGGAGACGACGGCGGACGGTTATGTTTTCCGCTGCGATCTGCGTTTGCGGCCCGATGCCGGTTCAACACAAATCGCCGTCTCAACACGCGCCGCCGAAAGCTATTACGAATCCATGGGGCAGAACTGGGAGCGCGCGGCGATGATCAAAGCGCGCGTCTGCGGCGGCGACGTTCAGGAAGGTGAAGAGTTTCTGACCAATCTGCAGCCCTTCGTGTGGCGAAAATATCTGGACTATGCCGCCATAGAAGACATTCACTCGATCAAGCGCCAAATTCACGCCCAAGCCGGGCACAGTAAAATCGCCATCGCCGGCCACAACATCAAGCTTGGCCGCGGCGGCATTCGCGAGATTGAGTTCTTCGCCCAAACACAACAGCTGATCCTCGGCGGGCGTATTCCATCGTTGAGGAACGCGCGCACTGTGGACGCGCTCGCGGCACTGGCGTCCCGCAATGTCGTGGCCGAAGAAGCGCGATCCGATTTGACCGCAGCCTACGAGTACCTGCGCACCCTCGAACATCGCCTGCAGATGATCGAAGACGAACAGACCCACACCTTGCCCAAACACGCCGAGGGCGTGGACAACACGGCCCGCTTCATGGGTGAAGCCAGCACGCAAGATTTCTCGCAGTCACTTCGTGAGCATCTTTCAAAAGTTCAATCGCACTACGCCAAACTTTTTGAGAGCCAGCCTTCACTGTCCGAGGCCACCGGCAGTCTGGTGTTTACCGGTGTTGATGATGACCCTGAAACAATCGAGACCCTGCGCAAATTGGGTTTCTCGCAGCCCGGTGCGCTTTCGGCGACGATCCGTGGTTGGCATCATGGCCGCGTTCGTGCCACCCGCAGCGAAAGGGCGCGCGAAAAACTGACAGCACTGATGCCGCTGCTGCTGGAGGCACTGGGCAAAACGGCGAATCCCGATATTGCGTTTACCCGTTTCGATAAATTCCTGGAGGGCTTGCCGTCCGGCGTACAGGTCTTTGCCTTGCTATTTTCCAATCCGCGCCTGTTGGGGCTGATTGCCGAAATTGTAGGCACGGCGCCACGTCTCGCCGACCACCTGGCCGCGCGGCCCGGCTTGCTTGATGTTCTGATTGACATCGACTTCCTGCGCCATCAACCCGCGAAGGCAGAGCTTGACAACAGTCTCGCTCCTCTGATGCGCGGGGCAAAGACGTACGAGGAGAAGCTGGACATCCTGCGGCGCTGGACAAAGGACCAGCAGTTTCGCGTTGGTCTGCAACTGCTGCGCGGCGAAATAGACGGTATCGCCTCAGGCTATGCCTTCGCCGATATCGCAGAAGTGGCCATTGGCGCACTCAATTCCGCCACTGAGAGCGAAGCCGTCGCAGCGCACGGGCAAGTGTCCGGTGGCGGTATGGCCGTCATCGCGATGGGCCGTTTGGGCGGCCGCGAAATGACCGCGGCGTCCGACCTGGACCTGATCATTGTCTACGATCACGCGCCTGCAACCATCACCTCCGATGGCGCGCGGCCCCTGTCGCCCAGTCAATACTACGCACGCCGCTCGCAACGCTTGATTACGGCGTTGACGGTGGCGACGGGCGAGGGCGGTCTCTACGACGTCGATATGCGCCTGCGCCCATCCGGCAACAAGGGGCCCGTCGCAGTCAGCTTCGAGACATTCACCAACTATCAGGCTGGCGAAGCCTGGACATGGGAACTGCTCGCACTCACCCGCGCGCGGGTTATCGCAGGGCCCCCAGAGTTGAGCAGACGCGTTGAAGACGTGATCCGGAAATCGCTGACCGCCGGGCGGGATCAGGAAAAGACACTCGCCGATGTAGCCTCCATGCGCGTGCGCCTCGACAAAGAGCGGCCCGGCAAGTCGCCATGGGACCTCAAGGAGATCAAAGGCGGTCTGTTCGACATCGAGTTCATCGTCCAGGCCTTGCAGCTGATCCATGCGCCGCGCGATGAAAGCGTGCTGAGCTACAACACGCTCGATGCGTTGAAGAAACTGGAAGCCATTACCGCTTTCGACAAGGGCGTGAGTGAGCGGCTGCACCGTGCCACGGGATTGTATCAGCAGCTGACTCAAATCTTGAGGTTGACGATCGAAGGCCCGTTCCGCCCAGACGATGCATCTGCGTCCTTGCGCGTGTTGATCACGAAGGCCGCAGGAGCCGCGTCGTTTGCCGAGGTTGAAAGCCAATTGCAGATCATCGAAGCCGACACGCGCGTCATATTCTCGAAACTGATCGGATAGATAGCGCGGCACTTCCCCCGCAAGCGGGGGCAGACACAAGACTCTCTCATCTTCCTCCGCTTGCGGGGGAAGTACCTGCGCCCGCCGAAGCCCCTTGGCGAAGGTGGGCTGCAGGGGATGGGGGACTGCTGTCTAAACCTACCGCAATTGTTCCAGCAGGCCCAGCGCGAACTCCGACAGCGTGTCGTCTCGCGCTCCCATGACGATCACGCGATCCCCGGCGCGGGCAAGCTCAACAATTTTGCCGGAGCAGTCCTGTCTGTGCTCGAAGTAAAAAGCGGTGCGCCCGGCGTCGCTCACGCCGCGCACGATATCTTCGCTTCCCGTGGATCGCGTCGTCGTGCCCCCGAAATAAGCAGGATCAGGCATGATCAAGACATCGTCTTCTGCCAACCCTTGCGCAAAACACGCCACCAGTTCTTCGCGCATCAGCTTGAGCGGGCGAAACCCGTGCGGTTGAAACATCACGATCAACCGGCCAGGAAACAATTGCAGCGTCTTGAACGTGGCGGCGATTTTGTCCGGATTGTGAGCGAAATCGTCGATTACCGTAACGCCGTTTGCCGTTCCCACAACGTCAAAGCGCCGTTTGATGCCGGTGAAAGTGGCCAGCGCATCGATCGCCTGGGCCAGTGGAACACCCGCTGCCCGCACCGCGCACAAGGCGGCAAGCGCATTCGATACATTGTGCACACCCGGAACCTGAATTTTCGCCTGCAAACTCTGGCCCGTTTGACGTTCGGAGACCTCGAACGAAATTCCATCGCTCAGCGGTTGCACCCGGCCGGCAAAGAGGTCGGCGCGCAAATTCGTCAGACTGAACGTCAAGGCGCCGCTGGCCTGTGCGGCGAGCAATTTCGTCTCATCATTGTCGAGGTTGAGCACCGGTGTCTGCGCTTGGCCCGTAAAGGCACCAAACAGCATGCGCAACTCTTCCATGGGCTTGTGGTCGAGCGAAATATTTGTCACCACCGCAATACGCGGCTGATAGAGGGCGATGGAGCCGTCGCTCTCATCGACTTCGCTGACGAAAATGTCGCCCGCGTCGACAACGGCGCTGGCGAACGGATTGTCCGGACTGGTGAAGTTTTTCATCACCGCACCATTCATGATCGTCGGCTTGTGCCCGACCGCGTGCAGCATCCAGCCTATCATGCCGGTCGTCGTGGATTTGCCGCTGGTACCGCCGACAGCAATGTTCTGCGGCGACGCATTGAATATGTCGGCCAGTAACTCCGCCCGCCGCAGCATCGGCAAATCAAGCCGTCGTGCCGCTTGCACGTCTGGCACGGTGTCTTCGACGGCAGCCGAGGTCACCAGCACCTGCTGGCGCCGCGTTAAGCCGCTACCGTCTTGGTTGTGGAGCGTAATGCCGCGCGAGCGCAGAAACTCAAACTTTGGCCCAAGGCGCCCTTGATCTAGCGCGCGGTCGGAACCTTCAACTGTGTACCCCTTGCCGCGCAGAATCAGCGCCAGCGGCAACATTCCGCTACCGCCAATGCCGCAGAAGAAATATTGTGCATTTTGATTCAGTGTCATGCTCGTTGATCGCACAAGACGCGCTCATTCGTAAATGGTGCAATATGCCCGAAAAACTCTTCCGGATTGGCATCGTGGCGCCCGCGTGCCGCTTTGACGAGCTGATGGCGCAGCGCGTCAAGGAAATCGCTGCGCAATGCTACCCGAATGGCGTAGAGCTCGTAATTCATCCCCAATGTTACTTGAGCGCAGGGCATTTTGCCGGCGACGACGCCGCACGCGTCGCAGCCTTTGTTGAGGTCGCCAACGACCCCGGGATCGACGCAGTTTGGTTTGCCCGTGGAGGATATGGCGCCATCCGCATCATCGCTACCGTCCTGCCACGGCTCAACGCCGCCGCGCGGCGCAAGGCGTATCTCGGCTACAGCGACATCGGCAGTTTGCTTGCGGCCCTCTATGCGCAAGGTTTTGAAAATGTCGCCCATGGACCGATGCCGTCCGACCTTGCGCGTCAAGGCGGTGACGAAGCCGTGCGCCGTGCATTGGCATTTCTGGTTGAGCGCAAAGCCTCAGCCATTGAACCCACGGTGGCCTCTGCAGAAAAGTGCGCGGCCTTCAACATCACGATCTTGAGCCATCTCATCGGTACGCCATACCTCCCGGACCTGAGCAATCACGTGCTCATGCTGGAAGAAGTGTCAGAGCACATGTACCGTATTGATCGCGCTCTTGCCCAAATAACGTTCTGCCCCGCGATCAGGAAGGTCTCCGGCATCAGGCTCGGCCGCTGCAGCCAAATTCCCGCCAACGATCCCGACTTCGCGCAATCCGAGGTCGAAGTCATCGAGCACTGGTGCAAAGTCTCCGGCATTCGCTATCTGGGCCGCGCCGACATCGGACACGATGCTCAAAACAAGATTGTGCCATTCGGTGCCACGCGAATTGCCTGATCAATGCCGCAACAAGATCAAAGATTGCCAATCCCATGTGACGTAAACGGATTTCGCTGTATCGAATCCGCCTGTCATGGCCCGTTCGGCGTTTTGGGCCGCCACATAGATGGGCGTGGTGCGGCCTTTGACGAACACATGATAGTGGCTGCGGTCGCCCAGATAGGCGCTGGCCTTGACCGTGCCTTCAACGAAAGATCCCGAACCCGGCCTGCTGCTGACCAGCGCTAATTTTTCAGGCCGCACTGCCGCGACCAGTTTCTCACCCACCTTCAGGTCGTCGATAGCGCGGGCCCGCAACTGACCTAAGCCCGCGCCGTCCAGCACCGCCTCGCCTCCGCTCACGCTCTTCACTGTCACATCGATGAGATTGATGCTGCCGATAAAACTTGCCACCTCAACGTTGCCCGGCGCTTCATAGAGTTCCTGCGGCGGTGCAATCTGCAGCACTTTGCCTTTGACCATTACCGCTATGCGGTCCGACATCGACAGCGCTTCTTCCTGGTCATGCGTGACGAACACGAAGGTAATGCCGACGCTCTTCTGCAGTTGTCGTAATTCGATTTGCATCTCCTCGCGCAGTTTCTTGTCGAGCGCACCCAGGGGCTCATCCAGCAGCAGAACTTTCGGCCGCTTCACCAGTGCCCGCGCCAAGGCGACACGCTGGCGCTGCCCGCCGGACAATTGATCTCCGCGCCGCGCCCCAAAGCCATCAAGCTTGA
>JANOFD010000832.1:0-7064 GCA_031413455.1 Rhodobiaceae bacterium | reverse complement strand
GTTTCGATGATTTCTGCCGCCCACCCGACTTCGACGCCAGAAAACACTCCGGTGCTTGCAACTAAGTCGCGAACCCCTTGGGGTCGGAAGCCTTCGGTTTGTTACGAAACGCGCTCATGCGGCATTGAGCGCGGCGTTGGTGATCATTCGAATTGCTTCATGGGGAGCAATTTCGGCACGAGCGGCTGCAGTCATGAAGCCCGCATCGAGTGAAAGATCGGGATTTGCATTTACGTCGATCACGAAGGGGTGGCCACTCTTGTCAATGCGGTAATCAACACGCGCCCAGCCGCGAAGGTCAAACCCGCGCCAAACTTTAAGGCTGAGTTCTTCGAGTATTTTGAGTAAGTGGCTGTCGGCTGCCGGAAAGTCATAGCGGCGGACTGTGTTTTTGTACTCGAAGCTGTCCTCGTTCCACTTGGCATTGTAGTCGACGATGTTGTAGCGATCCGAACCAAAGTTCACGAATACGATTTCTGCAATGGGCAAGACTTTGGGTCCGTTCAGACTTTCGACAATTGAAACGTTGAACTCTCGTCCGGCGATGAACTCTTCGACTATCCAGGGGATTTTGTGTTCCAACGCCAGTTGGCGGGCGAGCTCGACGGCTGCTTTGGTTCCCTGGACAACGTTTCGCTGCGAAATGCCGAACGAGGCATGCTCGTGCTGCGCTTTGACAAACCACGTGCCGGGAACGTCGTCATGCAATGATTTCGGTGCACCCCAGCGAGGCGTGGGAACTTGCAGAAACTCGAGTATTCGTTTGGCAAGAATTTTGTCGTTCGACATCTCAATGGCATGAGCCGGGCAGCCGGTGTAAGGCACCTGTAGTTCTTCGAGGTAAATTGGCGGCACATGGATCAGCCGGCTTGTGCCTGAAACAGATTCCACCAGATTGAACACGCAGTCCGGCTTTTCTTGTAGAATCGTTGTTTTGAAATCTGCAGGGGTATAGTCGAAGTGTCTGATTATGTTGGAAAAGCCCAATTGGCCGTAGTGATTCACCAGTTCCCGGGCGGTTGAAATCGTCGCGAGATTATCGTCGGGCTCTATTTCCTTGAGCTCGGGGATTAAAATCAGAACGTGCGGGGCCATTATTCAGCCGCGACTGCTGTAGACTCAGGCCGCCCCAGTTTTCCACCTGGATCCGGATAGCGATAGATTTTGCCTTCGAAGTTCCTCAACAGCAGATCGTCGCCTTCCCGGCCAGCGATGGCATTAGGTGCCAACAGGATTTTACCGCCGCCACCCGGCGCATCGACCACAAACATTGGGCACGCATAACCTGTTGTGTGACCGCGAAGGGCTTGAATGATCTCAAGGCCTTTTTGCACCGGCGTTCTGAAATGGCCCGATCCTTTTATCGGATCACATTGATAGAGATAATATGGCTTGATCCGCATCGTCAGCAGGCCATGCATCAAGGTCTTCATGACATCGACGTCGTCGTTAATGTCTTTGAGCAGCACGGTTTGTGAGCCAAGTGGGATGCCGGCGTCTGCAAGGCGCGAGGCTGCCTCCCGGGTTTCCGGGGTAATTTCGCTTGGATGTGTGAAATGAACACTCATCCACAAAGGGTGGTGCTTGCGAAGGATCTTGACCAGATCGCGGGTGATCCGCATTGGCAAAACAGCTGGAATTTTTGTTCCAATGCGCACGAACTCGATGTGTTTGATCTTGCGCAGGCGCGTGAGCAGCCAATCGAGCTTGTCGTCACCGATCGAAAGGGGGTCGCCGCCGGAGAGCAAGACGTCGCGGACTTCGGTAT
Organism: Rhodobiaceae bacterium; assembly: GCA_031413455.1. Classification (GTDB taxonomy): domain Bacteria; phylum Pseudomonadota; class Alphaproteobacteria; order Micropepsales; family Micropepsaceae; genus SZUA-430. The sequence continues at coordinate 5,296 of JANOFD010000832.1, read as the reverse complement.
GCGCTTCGAGATATGCTAAAGCCTTATCCCATTGGGTGACGGAAAAATTGTACTCGCCACCGGGATTGCCAACCATGCGCGAGCGCGTGCAATAACGGCAATAGGTTGAGCAAAAGCCCGTGGTCAGAAATAATACCCGGTCGGGATAGCGGTGAACGAGACCCGGCGCGACGGTGTCATGATCTTCACCCAACGGGTCGTCTTCTTCGCCAGGCAAACGGACATATTCGTCGTTGACCATTATGTGTGTGCGGCGCAGCGGCTCCGATGCGTCAGCGTGGGCCATCAAGCTTGCATAATATGGCGTGATTCCAACCGGAAGTGAGCCGGTATGGCGCAAGGCGGCCGAACGCTCGTCTTGAGACAGATCAAACACCCGTTCGAGCTGCTCAAGGGTTCGGATACGGCTTCGGGCTTGCCAGCGCCAGTCATTCCAGTCATCGGGCGTTGTGCCTGGATAATTGAGTTTGTAAAACTCACGAGCTCCGGCGCTTACGGGAAAGCGATTGGCTTTTCGTGCGGGTTGCCCGGATGGGACGGTGGTGGAGGGCGCTGGAGAAATAGCGGAAGGGAAGTTTAACGACGTCTGAACGCCGGCTTGTGTGCCGGTGTCCGGAGCTCGCTCCACTATCTTACGTTTCGCCGGCGTTCTTAGGTGCGCTGCAGTGTTGGCGCCCTTTACAAAGGTGTGCACTGTCATCGACAGGTCTGTAGCCCCTCGAGTTGGTCGACTGCTTCCCCGAATATTCCGCGCGCAGCCACACGCTTCCCCAACAATCCGAATCATGCAGTACGATTCGGATAACGTCAAATAGAACGAATGAGTAATCGCCGGATGAGCAACTGTTGAATGAGGATGTATTGGTGTATTCAGCGAGGATGTTTGTGAAGTAATCGCATATTGACATGCATAGTATGAATCTAATTCAGCAATTCATCTCGAGGCGAATCAACGTATTTGCAATAGCAAGAGAAGAGACACTGACCACTGATACTTATTTTGTTCGGTGAGTGGGCAGTTTGATTGGTCCCTTTTGCAACTTAACACTAGTGATTGCCGGGTGAGGCACGCGTGTGTCCTTCAACTCAGCAAAGTAGAGTTTTGACGAAGATGCATTTAATCCGTAGACGGACGATCAAAAATACTTGGAAAATTTGACGCAGGCACCGGCCCTTTGAGCGCGAAGAGATAAAAAATGCGCTTTCTTTTCGAATCGAGCCTGGTTTCGATCGTGCCAATTCGTTCAGACGATGCGAACGCATCGGTGATGTCACGCGCATCGGTCCTTCGTGTGATGAAAAGCACGTTTGCAGTCAGTTCCGGGCTAAGTGCATAGGAGGATTCGTATTCGTTCGCCGGATTCTTTTTGGGCCACATGCGTAACGGCTGCTTGCGCGCCCGTGTGTAGTAAAAGAGCGACGCCATGTCCTCGCGGTCATCGCTCAGGATCGCTGTGAATGGTGAGGATGAAGCGATTGTAATAATCGTGCGGCCCGCTTCGTCCCATCCGCGCAGACGCTTCACAGAGTTTTCCTGTCCGATCGCGGTCACAAACGCCGGGCTGACCGCCAATAGAGCAAGCACAATTCCAACGAAGATGTTCACGCCCGCATTGGCGATGAGCAGCTTTGTGTTGCTTCTGCGCATCGCCCAGGCACAGGCGAGAATTGTCAGTGCGATGAAAGCTGGAGCTGCCCAGTTTGCATTCGCACGTGAGATAAATGCCTGGAGGGTGACTATTGCGATTACCGGCACTGAAAGCGCGAGGAGCAGGGTGTCTGCGTGTTCGAATTTGGGTTGGCGCCACTTGCGGATCAGCCCCCAACATATAATGCCGGCACCGATAGGGCCCAGAATGCCAATCTGCGCGCCCAGAAAATTGAAAGCATGGGAAAGGTTGAAGAGATCGCCCGTTCCCCAATTGGCGTTTGAAGCTGTGTGGCGAACGGTTGCGAAACTGTTTGAGATGTTCCAGATGACGTTGGGAGCGAAAATTGCAGCTGCTGACACAAAGGCGGTCAATCCGTAGGAACTAAAGATCAAAGCGCGGCCGCTTTTCAAGGGCAGCAGGGCCAGGACTAGCCCTAGGACGAAATAGAGCATGGCGTATTTTGCGAGTAAGCCTAGGCCGATGGCGGCGCCTAGAATGATCGCCCATTTGCCAGATGCCTCGCGGCGCAGTTCAGCAATCGCCCACAATGCAAGCGCCCAGCATAAGAGAAGCGGCACATCTGTCGTGATCAGCAGAGACGAGAAGCTTGTCCCAGGCATGCATAGATATGAGATGGCGGACCAGAGCCCAACCGATTGATCATAAAGGGCGCGCGCGGCGAAAAAGATTATGAAGGAGGTCGCGGCATGGAAAAGGGGGGCTGAACTTCGGATACACGCCTCGCCATCGCCACACAGGCTTGTCGATGCACCAATGATCCAGGCGATGAGCGGAGGCTTTGAGAAATAACCAAAAGCCGGTGAGAGGCTCCAAGACCAATATTGCGCCTCGTCCGGACCCAAATTGAGCGGGGTCGAAACTAACATGGCCAAGCGCAAGATCGTTGCAATCGATACGGCTGCCGCCAGCAGCGCTAGCGGGCGGTGTTCCACGATTGACCGGATATGCTGGATCACGGTCCCGTCTTGCGTAACCGGTAAAGGGTGAGCGAAACGGGGTCGCCTTTGGAATAATTAAGACCCTTCACACTGCCAATTGCTTCTGCACTGAAGTTCTCTTGCGTCAAGTATTGCTGGAACTCGGCGTTCTTGCTCTCTTCAATGAGTGCGACCGAGTTGGGCGTTTTGGTCAGGAAGTCAGCGGCGTCTGATCCTTTATCCACCAAACTGATTTTTGTGCCGACAAGGAATACGAGGCTGGGTTCGTGATAACCGGCGACCGCAACGGCGGATGGAGAGGCGCCTGCGCGGGCGATGAGGCTGGCGGCGTTGCTGCTGACCATGAGTTGATCGAGTTGAGGCGCAACTGCGGCCATTGCGATTGCCGCAAACATTGCCCCGCCTGCAATAGCGGCGATTGCAGAATTTTCGCCTTCACCGCGCAACAGGAACAAAACGGCGGCGCCGGAGGCGCCAATAATTGGAACTGCAAGTACCCAAAAAACTATGTGGCTACCGTTGCCGTACGCTCCCGGCAGATATACGAGCAACCCGCCTGAGAGTGCGATGGCCACCATCAACCACAGTGCAGCCCCAATGCGTACGGGCGTATTGTCCAGAAAGCTCCTGCTTTCGCGAACGCCGGCCATCACTGCGGCGCCGCAAAGCAGCGCAATTGCGGGATAAAGAGGGAGGGGGTAGTGAGGCAACTTGGTGGGCAGAAGCTCCAGAACGATCCATGCTGGCACCAACCAGGCGAGAAGGAACCGCACGGCGCCTTCGCGAATGCGTGCCATTGCGTAGACTATTCCCGGAGCAAGGAACAACCAGCCGGGCCAAAAGCCAACCAGAAGCGTCGCCAAGTAATACCCTGGCGGACCCCAGTGACTTTCCTGGACGCCAGTTACCTTGCTAAAGAAATCCAATCCGATCGCGTCTGTGAAATACTGGCCGTTGGTTACAAGGCCGATGGCAACCAACCACGGTACGTTGAGTATGATCAATATCCCAAGCCCGAAGATCGGCCGCATCGACATGATCCAGGCCCATCGACGCTCCCAAAAGGACAGCGCGAAAACCGAGACTCCAACAAAGAACAGAATCATTGGTCCCTTGACCAACATGCCGATGCCGATGGCAAGCCCCAGCAATGCTGAATGGCGTACTGTTGGTTGCTCTGCGCCTTGCCTGGCGGCGATGAAGAAGTGGGCAACGAGGAGCTGCGCCCCTGTCACACACGCCAAGAGCACTGCATCGGTTTTGGCAATGTGAGCTTCGCCGATGAGCAGTAACGAAGATGCCATTAACCCGGCGCTGATCAGCCCCACTTCCTCGTCAAACAGCTTTCGGCCAATGCCAAAGACGAACAGGGTCGCCAGAATGCCCGCGATCAATGACGGTATGCGATAGGCCCAAATTGAATTGTAGGGTTCGCCTGATAGCCAGCCTGCGCTGATGGATTGCATCCAATGGATGCCTACCGGCTTTTTGTTGCGCGGATCATTTTGAAAACGGATCTCGATGAAATCACCCGACTCGATCATCTGTTTCGATGCCTGGGTAAAGCGCGATTCATCGCGGTCCAGTGGCGGCAGAGATGCGATCCCGGGCAGGTACATCAACAGACACAATGCGACCAAGGCCGCCCGTGGGTGGGCGAGCATCAGCGACCAAAGGCTGGAGGAATCGTACGAAGCGGCGGAGCGGCGAGTTTGCATAGAAGGGTTAACCATGGAATGGGCCAGGAGTGCAATTCCTAGCGCATTTCAACCGCACACGCTGGTGCAAATGTGGCACGGTGATCGGGCCCTCGAAACCGCATGCTCATATGCATGATAGTGGGTTGGGCGTCGCGGCCGCCATTCCTCTCTCGAGTATTAACCTCTAGCGGGAAGATGGCGGCACTTGTATAAGCCGCGCGATCATTTCATTGGAGACTACGACCTTGCCATGTGTGCAGGAAAATGACGCAGCAGAATCTGCTTCGAGTCCCTGGCATCGCCGGGGGGCATGATGGCGAACACGCTCGAACTTTCAGTTGTAGTTCCCGTGAAAGACGAAGTTGAGAATGCTGTGCCGCTGCTCAATGAGATTTGTGCGGCTTTGCGTGGAAAAGTGTCTTTTGAAGTCCTGTTCGTCGATGATGGCAGCCGGGATGGTACTGTCGCTGCCCTGGTGGCCGCAAAAGCCCAATCACCTGAGCTTAGAGTATTGCGCCACAAAGTGAACTCAGGCCAAAGTCGAGCCGTTCGAACTGGTGCCGTTGCCGCTCGCGGCGCGCTCATTGCAACACTGGACGGTGACGGCCAAAACGATCCGGCAGATATTCCAAACTTGCTTGCCGCGTGGTTACGGGTTGGCCCGGGGTCACCTGAGCTTGGCCTTGTGGCCGGACAACGACGAAAACGAGAAGACAATTGGGTGAAACGGCTGTCGTCGCGATTCGGCAATGGCGTACGGCAGTGGTTGTTGCAGGATGGCACGCGGGATACAGGATGCGGCTTGAAGCTATTCTCTCGCGACGCATTTCTGGCCCTACCCTATTTCGACCACATTCACCGTTTCATGCCGGCCCTGATGTTGCGCGAGGGTTACAGGATCACGCATGTTGATGTGCATCACCGTCCGCGCGCGCACGGGATTTCGAAGTATGGCACTTTGGACCGGGCTTTGGTGTCAATTTCC
>JANOFD010000831.1:0-4144 GCA_031413455.1 Rhodobiaceae bacterium | reverse complement strand
GAAAGAAATTTGCAGCCTGTCCGGATATGGGTCCCAACCCCACGCTGTCGCGCTTCGCGTCCGCGTTTTATGCGCCCGCTCTCGCCCGTTTCGCCGCCGAACATCCCGGCAATGCCGATCTGCGCTACCTCAACACCGGTTTTGTTTTATTTGCGGACGCACACGAGTTTCTCACACAGTGGCCGCGCCTCACCGCGAAAATCCAGGGCGAGGTGTGCATCGATCAGAATGCCTTCAACATCCTATTCTACTCGAACGCGAGCCAGGGAATGATCCTCAACCCCAGGCGCTGGAACGCGCACTCCGCGCTCTTGGGCGAAACGCACACCAAAAACAACCAAGTGTTTTGCGGCGACGAGAGAGTAGCGCTTCTTCATTGCACATCGCACCAGAATGTCTTTCACGACGAACTGACGATCGGCCTCAAAGTGGCGGGATCGACTGTCCCTGCGCGCTTCAAAACCTTCCGCGACGAGAATTTGCGCCGCCTGCATTTGGCGGCGCTGGAACGCTTTCTGCGCAAGAACGCAGCCGAACTCAAAGCCAGCGGCGCCGTTTAGCTATCTCGCCAGATCGCCAAGCTCCGCCAGCAGCGGCCCCAGGTGTTTCTCATAATTGCGCCAGCGCCCCATCGACGAACTGTAGATCGGCTGGCGCACTTGGGCAGTGCTTGCCGTTTTGATCGGGCGTTCGTTGAGGTGAAAGTCAAGCACCCGGCCGTCCCACGCAAGCCCGCAATAATCCAGAATACGCTTTGCCTGCGTTTCGATGTCTCCGACAACGTCCTCATACTGCACATCAAGAAATGAACCGGCAGGCAATACCTGGCGCCAATGCTGCATCAACCCGTGATAGGCCCGGTAATAGCGGCCAAGCTCGCTTAAGTCATAGGTGTAATTGACTTCACCGGAAAACAATTTCGAATAGCACGACAAACACGTGTCCACCGGATTGCGATTGACGTGAATGATTTTTGCCTTCGGCATCGCCAGGCGGATGAGACCCAAGTAAAAGAAATTAGAAGGCATCTTGTCGGTAAAACGCGCCGCCGCCGGCGCATGACGCGCGGCCCGCTCCAAATATCTCTGCGCGAACTTCGCCAATTCGGCGGGGTTCAGCTCTCCCATAAGTTCGGGATAAGGCGTCCGGCTGGCGCGCCCCATGCGAAACTCGCCCAGCGCATCATTCACCTCACGCAACTCACCCGCACCTTTCACGCTGGGGTGACTGGCGATGATTTGCTCGATCAATGTCGTGCCCGACCGCGGCATCCCGATGATGAAAACGGGCTGGTCGCTCACCACGCCATGTCCCCGTAACAGCTCTACCACGCCGCTCGTGACCACGCTTTTGATGCGCTCGATAAGCCGCAGCGTCTCTCCTTCATTGTAGACGGCCGACCGCCGCTTGATCGCACAGCCCTGCGCCAGATTGTCGAACGCCTCGTCATAGCGCCCCTGATCGTCATAGGCCTTGCCCAGGGCGAACCGCAGATACATTTGCCGCTCCTCGGAATAGGCGGATAGTCCGGCCGCCGCCCGCTCCATCGCCACAAGGTGCCTGTCGTCGCGGTCGCGAAAAGTCTTGGCATCGACCAGATTGGCATAGACACCGAAATTATCGGGCGTGAGCGCAAGGCACTTGTCATAGGCCGCCACCGCCTCATCGAACCGGCCCAACTCCCTCAAGGCGCTGCCCAAATTATTGTAGGCGTCCGAATAAGTGGCATCGACGGCGAGGGCGCGCTGAAACGCTTCCACGGCCTTCTCAGGCTGGCTGGATTCAAAATAGGCGCGTCCCAGCACGTTCTGGCTCTCGGCCTTGTCGGGATTGATCGCCAGCGACTGATTGATCACCCGCAGCGCCGCCGGAATATTTTTCATCTCAAGGTATATCGCGCCTGCAATGCACAAGGCGTCGGCGCTGTCGGGATAGGCCTGTAGCGTTTGTTCCGCCGCCGCCAATCCTTCGGCATATTTTTTCTGCTCCTTGAGTGCCAAAATCAGATTGTGCATCGCATCCCGGTCATTGGCCTTCAGCGCCAGTGCGAGGCGAAATTCCTGCTCGGCCTCCACGGGGCGCTCCAACTCGCGCAATACACCGCCCAGATTATTGCGCGCTTCCCAATTTTTCGGGTTGATCTCGAGCGCCCGCCGGCAGTCAGCCTCAGCCTCGCCAAGGCGCCCGAAATGCCGCAACACATTGGCGCGATTGCTCAGCGCCTCCGAATATTGCGGGTCAAGCACGATCGCCTGATTGTAACTGGCAAGCGACGCGGCGAAATCACCAACATCGTAATAGGCAACGCCCAGATTATTGAGCGTCATCGGCTGATCAGGCTTCAGGCCTCGCGCCAATTTCCCATGCTCGATCGCCTTGTCGAATTGGCCGAGCTGGCGATACATCGCGGCAATGTTGCGCTGATGCAGCGCATTGTCCCGATCGATGATCAACGCCTGCTCGATCAACTGCACCGCAGCCTCGATCTTGCCCGCGCGAAAGGCGACAAGCCCCAGCGCATGCAATGCCTCCGTGTGACCGGGTTGCTGTTGCAGCAACTGGCGCAACACCGTTTCCGCCTGCGCCATCCGCCCCGCCTGATAATGCGCCTCGGCAGTCTTCAACAAGTCCTGCGCCATACCGTCCCCAAAAAGAAGAGCCCTCATCCGTCTTGGCCCGCGAAGGTGCGGCGATCCACCTTCTCCCAGAGGGCTACGGCATTCACACAATTGATTTGAATTCAGACTGATTTGTGATTCAAGCGCCTTTCTGCTTTTTTTGGAGGGCGAGATGGGTTGGAGCTATCGCGGAGATGCGCGCAGGCCAGCGCGAGGTGATCGGATCGTGGCCGATATTGCACGGACCGGTTCTCTTGTGGTGCGTGAGTTTGGCGGCGGTCGTGCGGGAGAGATAGCTGCCCACCGGTTTTTGGGTTCGCCGGAAGTCAAACCTTCGGCGATTTTCGCGGATGTTTCTGCGCGTACGGCGCTGGCCTGCGCGGGCCGGCGTGTTGTTGCGGCCCAGGACACGACAGAGATCAATTTTTCTGGGGCAGACCGCAGCCGGCCTGGGCTTGGATTAGCGGGGGATGGCAAAAGCCTTGGCTTTTTTATCCACCCGGTTGTGGCCATTGATGCCCAGGACGGCTCGGTTCTGGGGCTTGCGGGCGCGCGCATCTGGACGCGCAGCCTGACCAAGGTTGGTAACAACCAGAAGCGGCCAATCGAAGACAAGGAATCGCTGCGTTGGATCGAGGCGGCCGAAACGGCTGCGTCTGTTCTGGCGCCTGCAGCCGGCATCGTTGTCGTGGGTGATGCTGAGAGCGACATCTATCAATTGTTCGCCCGCAAACCTGCTGGCGTCGATGTTATCGCGCGTTCGGCCCGCGACCGCAGGCTTTTGGACGATGCGTCTTTGTTTGCCACAAGCGACGCCTTTGCGCAGCGCGCTACCGGTACGGTCATAGTCGCGCCGCGCCGCGGCAGCGCCGCGAGCCGCGTCGCGGATGTCGAAATCCTGTCGGGCAATGTTGTTATTCCCAAACCCAAAACCAAAGCGCTCAACACCGGTGCGGCATGCAGCGACGCTTCCAGTCTAGAGCTCAGCGTTGTTGTGGTGCGTGAGACCAGCACACCTGCGCCAGGCGAAGGCAAGCCGTTGTTGTGGCGCCTACTGACGACATTGCCGGTGGAAACTGCCGAAGACGCTGGCGAAGTGGTCCGGCTCTACCGGTTACGCTGGCGCATTGAGGAGGTTTTCCGGGCGCTGAAGAGCGACGGCCTGGCGCTGGAAGAAACTCAAACCGAAAGTGCCCATCGTTTGTTCAATCTCGCTGCATTGGGCCTGGTCGCGGCCACACGCATTGTGCAACTCGTCGATGCACGTGACTACAGCCCACGTCCAGCCACGGACATCATCGACGCAAGCCTCATCGAACCGGTGGACACAATCAGCAAAACCCGCGAAGGTAAAACTGAGCGCCAGAAAAATCATCACCCGAAGGGATCGCTCTCATGGCTCTCCTGGACTGTCGCCCGCCTCGGCGGCTGGAACTGCTATTACAAACCGCCGGGCCCAAAAACCATGGCCAAAGGATGGAAACGGATGGCCGCAATGCTCGAAGGTTACGCAATCGCGAAAGTCA
>JANOFD010000830.1:0-9484 GCA_031413455.1 Rhodobiaceae bacterium | reverse complement strand
TTTTTAGTTTTGTCAGCCGTCTCTTATATAGTTTACACTGTCGGATCATCTGAATTTGACATTATTAGACGTTTTAATTTCTCTGATACTGAGTCATATACCCTCTACTCTTTATTATTTTTTGGATTTGGGTTTAAAATTCCTATATGACCTTTTCACTATTGATTGACTAAAACTCATGTAGAAGCTCCAAGTGGTTTCTCTATTTACTTAAGTGGGTTTTTAGTAAAAAGCGCTCTTTATGGTTTTTATAAAATATCAACACTACTTACGTGTGAGATAAATACTACTATATTTGTTTTAATAACTTTATTAGGAGTTTTCGACTAGGAGATTGTGGCCGCCAGCGGCCGCGATTTCCAGGGCTCGCTTTGCGGTCTCCTGGCCTTTGACATCGCGCAGGTCGGGGATGTTTCTGGCTTCAACGGCGAGTTTGGCCACGGGCGGGCTCAACACCTGCACGCCCTTGAGATGGTTGACGAGGGCTACAAGCGAGGGCGCGGCTACGATTTCCAGGCCATCGGCCCAGGCGGCCTCGGGGCCGGAGCTTTCTGGGCAAATGAACGCGCGCTCGAGTTCCAGCGCCTTGATCGCGGCGGGCAACACGCCGGCAACCGGGATCATCACACCGTCAAGCGAGAGTTCTCCCATGGCAAGGTGTCCCGCCATTTCCGCGGCTGGAAGGACGCCCATGGCGGTCAGGAGGCCGAGGGCGATCGGAACGTCATAATGGCTGCCTTCCTTGGGAAGGTCGGCTGGCGACAGGTTGACGGTGATGCGCTTGAAGGGCAGCGCCAGGCCTACGGCATGGAGCGCGGCGCGGACACGCTCGCGGCTTTCTGCGACGGCTTTGTCGGGCAAGCCGACAATGTTGATGTAACCCGCGCTTTGACCGGACGCCTCGGCCATGTGGACCTGCACGTCAACTTCACGCGCCTCGATGCCCAGGAAGGCGACTGTTGAGATATGCGCAACCGTCATGCGCGCTCGCGCAGGCGGCGTTCAATGGCATCCCAGATCAGGGCTGCAATATCGGTCCCGTCGAAGCGGCGGACTTCCCAAATGCCGGTGGGCGAAGTGACGTTGATTTCGGTCATAAAGTCACCGATGACGTCGATGCCCGCGAAGATGAGACCTCGCCGCCTGAGCTCTGGGCCGATGCGGCTGCAGATTTCACGCTCGCGCGGGGTGAGCAGCGTTTTTTCCGGCTTGCCCCCCACGTGCATGTTGGAACGCGCCTCTCCTTTTGCGGGGACTCGATTTATGGCGCCAACAGGTTCGCCGTCGACCAAGATGATGCGTTTGTCGCCTTGGCGAACCTGGGCCACGTAACGCTGAACCACCATCGGTTCGCGTACGAAACTCGCAAAGAATTCCAGAATTGTATTCAGGTTCTCGTCTTCGGGACGGATGCGAAAAACTCCGGAACCGCCATTGCCGTAAAGCGGTTTGACGACGATTTCACCGTGTTCAGCTCGAAAAGCGCGGATGGTTTCAGGGTCGCTGGTGATCAAAGTTTCCGGCATGAGATCGGGGAACTCGGTTACAAACACTTTCTCCGGCGAGTTGCGCACCCAATAGGGATCGTTGGCCACGAGAACGCGTTTTGGCAACCGTTCCAACATGTGGGTGGTTGTGATGTAGGCCATGTCGAAAGGAGGATCCTGGCGCAGCAGCACCACATCCATTTCGGCCAGATCCAATGTCTGCGGCGAGCCTAGCGTAAAGTGATTGCCGCGCTCATTGCGGATCGTCAAGTTTTGAGCGCGAGTGGTGATATTGTTTTCCCGTTGAGCCAACGCTATTGGCAGATAATACCATAGCGTGTGCCCTCTGTTTTGCGCCTCGAGCGCCAGCGCGAATGTCGAGTCGCCGCTGATGTCGATGCGCTCGATTGGATCCATCTGAATTGCGACTGTCAGGGGCATCGAAACGCTTTCATGGTGTTGCACATTCAAGCTTAGCTTCGAGCGCGGGCGTGAAGCAACCAGTCTAATTCAAACGCCGCCTGAGACTGGCGAGTGCAAAAATTGCTTCGCGGCCTGCCGCCTGGTCGGACCCAGCCATTGAAATGCAGTTTTGAGCGGCGTGGATCGCGCTTTTGAGGTTGCCAACCGCTTCGTTGGCACGAGAAAGGTCCAACCACAATTCGGATTGGCGCGGCGAGATCAAAACCATCCGCTCGGCAATCGTTAAGGCGCGCACCATGTCTTTGCTGGTTAGAGCGCGGGTGCGAATGTTGTTGAGCAGGCGCAGAAGCACCTCACGGCGCCCCACGGGACCATAGTCGGGCGTGACCAGATTGGCCGATGATGGCCACGGACGTAATTCTTCAGCTGTTAATACGACGCCGCCATTGAATGGATCGATGATTTTGGCTTGCTCCCCCTCGCCGATCGACAACAAGAAGTGACCCGGCGTGTTGAGACCTTGGGCTTTTGCTCCCAACCGGTGAGCAATGTCGAGATAGACAATTCCAAGTGCCACGGGGAGCCCTCGCCTGCGGTCAACCACCCGAATGAGATCTGCATTTTGCGGGTCATCGAACGTGTCGTTGTCGCCGGTGTAGCCATGACGCGTGGAAATGGTATCGGCCAGAACGCGGGCGATGGATTCATTTTCTGACATGCCGCGGCGCAAAGATGGCAGACGTTCACGAGCATCGGCGGCCAATTGATCAAAGTGTTGGCGGTAGAGGGTGAGATCAACTCCCGGGTGATCAAGCGCCGACAACTGAAGCGCCGTTTCGCCGATGGCTATGGCTGCATCATCGACCAGGCCGGCCGCGCGAAGCTGTTCCACAGAATGATCCAAACTGTCCTGCTTCCTTATCGCTGCGTGGTCGCTACACGCGGGGGAGCGGCCGACACCCGGCGAGAGTCATCTTTGAGGAGCGCGTAATTCACAACGCTCCTGGCCTCTGACACCGAGCGGGCGTGGATCAATACGCGTTCCAACTCAGCGTGATCCTGTGCAATGCCATGAATGTAAACGACTGCGCTCTCGGTATCGATTGTGTAATTTGAGTCGCGGACATTTATGTCGCTGAGGATCAGACTGCGTACTTGTGCAGTGATCCAGCGGTCAAGCGCGGTATCTATCAAGCCTGTTGCGTTCGTCACTTCGATGTCGTTGACCACCTCTGTTACGCGTGGGATCGCCCAGGCGATACGGGTGACCTTTATGCGTTGGTCCGGCGATGGCACCGTGCCGGATACGTGAATGCGGCCTTCAATCACCGTCGAATTGACGTTGGCAAACAAGGCGCCGCTTTCACCGATGAGGCGGGCATTGAGTTCAATTTGCATATTTAGGTCGTCAAGGGCGGTAAAAAACGATCGCTCCTGGGAATTCACTTGCACGCCCAGGCACCCGCCAAGGGACAGTGCTACGACGATAACCACCAAGTATTTCTTCAACATTTTTTCCTACGACCTCCATGCGTCGACCAGATGGCGCGGCCAACCGGTGCGGGCCAACACGACGAGATCAAAACGGCGTGGCAGTTTCGCAAGTTTGGGCCTGCGCCCACAAAACTGTGTTGCAGCTTTTTCAACTCTGTACCGCTTGCCTGCGGTAACGGATTCGATTGCCTGCTCAATCGTGCCACGCGCGCGGACCTCGACGAAGACGATTGTGCAGGGTGTTCGCCAATAGGGCGTTAACGCGACGATATCTATTTCACCTCCGCGTGCACGAAATTGCCGGGCAAGGATTCGATAGCCTTTGGCAAAAAGCCATGCCGTTGCCATCCATTCTGTGGCCGTACCGCGGGCGCGGGCCTTCTCACGCGCTGGGGTCATTGGCTTTCTTCAACTCTAACGCCCGCGCATAGGCAACGCGGCGAGGTATGCCAAGTTCTGCGGCGATAATTGCTGCGGCGTCTTTTACCGGATGCAGCGCCAATTTCGCGGTTAGGCGCTGGTCGAGAGTTTCGGCAAACAGAACGGGCGCTGCCGTCGATGGCGGGGCTACGACAATAACGATTTCACCCTTCATGTCGGGATTTGCTTGATAGTAACCGGCCAAGCCGCTCAATGTGCCTCGGCGAAACTCTTCATGAATTTTGGTGAGTTCGCGCGCCACTGTTACAGACCGATCACCCAGTATTGCAGCCAAATCGGCGAGTGCCTCGCCCACGCGGCCCGGGGCTTCATAAAAGATGAGGGTTCCCGGAATGGCGGCGAACTCACGGATCGTACGGCGTCGTTCGTTGGGCTTGGTAGGCAGAAATCCTGCAAAGAAGAACCGGTCAGTGGGAAGTCCTGCGGCCGTAAGTGCTGCGACAGCTGCAGATGGACCTGGGATCGGAAAGACTGGAAATCCCTGCGTGATGACTTGAGCAACTAGACTTTCGCCAGGATCGGAGATCAGTGGAGTGCCAGCGTCACTCACCAATGCTACCGACCGGTTTTGCTCCAGGTCTTTCCGTATTTGGCCTCCGGCGAAGGCAGCGTTGTGGTCACGGTAGGACTTCATCGAACGGCTTATCGCGTGCAAGGCGAGTAATTTTCCCGTTACTCGTGTATCCTCAGCGTAGAGCGTGTCAACAGATGCCAAAACCTCAAGAGCACGAAGTGTAATGTCGCGTGCATTGCCGATCGGGGTCGCGACCAAGTAGAGTCCGGGCGCGAGGGTGAGAGCGGATTTACTTCGCCGGGGACGGAGGCTAGTCTGTGGGTCTTCTCTGCTCATTATTTCAGCCGTTTTGAAGGACGAACGCCCTTGAGTTCACGATTGTTAGCGTCTACTTCCGCCCGCGTCGCGCGGACATTGTGCACAAGCATCATTTTATTGACCATGGGCATGGGTCTGTCTGGCTGCGAGACCGTGTCGGTGTTTGGCGGAGGGGGAGCGAAACCAACTGTCAAACCGCCCAAACCAACGTCAGTCGTTGCCCAACCTTCGCAAGGTGGTACGCCGCCGGTGATCGTAGATGGACAGGTTCGGATCGCTGTTTTGTTGCCGTTCTCGCACCCGGAAAAGGGAACGCGCGCGGTCGCACAAGCACTTCTGGACGCGGCGCAGATGGCCATGTTCGACATGGGTGCGAAGTCGATGGTGTTGCTGCCGCAGGATACCGGTACGACTCCGGAATCGGCGGCATCGGCTGCAAACGCGGCGATCGACAAGGGTGCTGAACTCATTTTGGGACCGTTGCTTGCCAACGATGTCCGGGCCGTCGCTCCCGTGGCTCGCCAGCGCAATGTCCCGATCATTGCGTTTTCCACAGACCGAACAGTGGCGGGGGACGGCGTGTTCCTTCTGAGCTTCTTGCCTGAACAAGAAGTGAGCCGAATTGTCTCGTACGCGGTCTCACAAGGCCGCGGAAAATTTGCAGCGCTCGTTCCGTCGACACCTTATGGCCGCCGCGTCGAAGAGGCCTTCCGAAACACGGTCATGCAAAGCGGACGCGAAGTTGTGGCCGTTCAGACGTATGAGCCAAACGCTCAGGCGCTGGAACCGGCCGTCAAGGCTATCCGGAAGATGGGCTTTGACGCGATCTTCCTTCCCGAGGGCGGGCAAATGTTGCGAAGCCTGGGGCCGATCTTGACCGTCAACGGCGTAGACGGGCGCAAGGTCAAGCTATTGGGAACCGGCTTGTGGGATGATGCGGCTACGGCGCGTGAACCCTCGTTATTGGGTGGATGGTATGCGGTGCCGCCACAGGAACAGCGGGTCACGTTTAGCACGCGGTTCCAACAACTGTACGGGACGAAGGCGCCTCGCATTGCGTCGCTGGCCTATGATGCAATCGCATTGTCTGCCACTCTGTCAGGCGGGCGGCCTGGCCAGCGTTATACTAAAACGTCCATCGCAGACCCGAACGGCTTTGCCGGGATTGATGGCATTTTCCGCTTTCGGTCGGATGGTATGACGGAGCGCGGCCTGGCGGTGCTGGAGTTGGCAAATGGCGGGCAGTTGAATGTCGTGAGCCCGGCTGCAAATACATTCCAGTCGCCCGGGTTCTAAATCCTAAGAGACGAGTTCCTTCAACACGGAATTGAGCACCAATCGGCCGCGCGCTGTTGCGCGCAGGCGCCCGGCTTGGAGTGTGACAAATCCTTGGGACTGAAGGGCCGAAAGGCGGGTTCCGGAAATTTTGCGGGCAAATTTTTCCTCGATAGATTCGAGATGGAGCCCTTCACTGAGGCGCATCCCCATCAAAAGAGCTTCGGTCCCCTGTTGTTCCTGGTTGATGATTTCCCACTTGGTAAAGCCGTCGCTGCGGCCTGCAACAAGTTTGAGCCACGCTTCGGGTGAGCGTTCGGTTTCGGTCGCGATGCGCTGGCCGTCAATTGTCAGGCGTCCGTGTGCCCCGGGGCCAACGCCCAAATAGTCTCCGTAGCGCCAGTAGACGAGATTATGACGCGATTCATCGCCGGGTGCCGCATGATTGGAAATTTCATATGCCGGCAACCCGGCGGCGTTCATTCTGTCCTGCGTTAGCTCGTAAATCGAAGCTGCCGTTTCGACATCCAACTCTTTCATGGTGCCCCGCGAAAGCGCTGCATGAAACGGCGTGCCTTCTTCGAACGTGAGTTGGTACAGCGAATAATGTGTGCAACCTTGCTGAAGTGCGCGCTCCAACTCAGGCGCCCATTGGGCCGACGTTTGATTGGGCCTTGCATAAATCAAGTCAAATGACACACGCGGGAAAACACTCTGGGCAAGCGCTACGGCCCGCAGGGCTTCATCCACGGTGTGAAGACGGCCGAGTGCCCGAAGATCGGTGTCGTTCAAAGCCTGAACACCAAGTGAGACCCGGTTGACGCCAGCGGCGCGGTAGTCGCGAAACCGCCCGGCATCGGCGCTGGTCGGATTTGCTTCGAGCGTGATTTCGATACCGTCAGCAAAGCCAAACAAAGCCTGTGCCTGCGTAATGATTTGACCAACGATTTGGCCCGGCATCAGAGACGGGGTTCCACCACCAAAAAATATCGTATCGAGTGGCGCTCGATTGGATAGGCGGGCCGCCACCGCGCGCAGTTCCTGCGTCAGTGCTTCGACATAGGACTGGGCATCGATTTTTGTACGTACGTGACTATTGAAATCGCAGTACGGGCATTTCGACAAGCAAAATGGCCAGTGAACATAAAGGCCCCTGCCGGGGCCCGGCTCAGGCAAGACACGCTCTCACGAATTTTTTGAAAGCATGGGCGCGATGGGACATGTCATGCTTTTGAGCGGGCGGCATCTCGCCAAATGTTAACGCATGGCCGTCGGGGACAAATATCGGATCGTATCCAAATCCCAAGTCACCTCGTGGTGGCCAAACGATTTTACCCGTGACTTCACCTTCGAAGACTTCGCTTTCGCCATCGGGCCAGGCGAGAGCCAGAGCGCAAGTGAAATGTGCGCTGTGTGTCGTGGCGTTTGCTTGCAGCATGCGCTCATGAAGTGTGCGCATAGCGAGTTGAAAATCTTTGTTTGGTCCTGCCCAGCGCGCAGAATAGACCCCCGGGTTCCCATTTATGGCATCCACGCAAAGCCCTGAATCATCAGACAGCGCGGGAAGTTTGGATGCGATTGCAGCGGCTTTCGCCTTGATCAATGCATTGCCCGCAAACGTCGCTTCAGTTTCTTCCGGTTCCGCCAATTTCAGGCTGGAGGCTGAAATGGCTTCGATGTTGAAGGGCGCCATGAGAGCGGAGATTTCAGTAACCTTTCCTGGATTGTGGCTTGCCACTACGAGTTTGCTTCCAGTCAGCCGGCGCGTCATTTTGCTGGACCGATTGCTTTGCGTTGCATTTCCACAAGATCGGCAATGCCTGTTCGGGCCAGAGACATGAGTTCGATGAATTGGGATTCGCTGAAGGGTTCGCCCTCAGCTGTGCCTTGAATTTCTACCAAACTGCCTTTGCCCGTCATGACAAAATTTGCGTCGGTGCCAGCAGTTGAATCTTCATCGTAGTCGAGGTCGAGAACGCCGACACCGTTGTGGATTCCGCACGAGATCGCCGCGACGTGGTCTTTGACCGGAATCGACTTAATCAGCTGATCGCGCTTCATGAGCTCGAAACATTTGTGCAGGGCGACAAAGGCGCCGGTAATAGCTGCCGTTCGTGTCCCGCCATCAGCCTGAATGACATCGCAATCCAAGATGATTTGACGCTCGCCGAACCCTGACAGATCTGTAATTACCCGCAAGGACCTACCAATGAGGCGTTGGATTTCCTGGGTGCGGCCAGACTGCTTTCCTGTCGCGGCTTCGCGCCGCATGCGTTCACCCGTTGCGCGCGGTAACATGCCATACTCGGCCGTGACCCAGCCTTTACCGGTGCCTTTGAGGAACGCCGGAACGCCATTCTCCAAGCTCGCGGTGCACAAAACATGCGTTCGGCCAAATTTCACAAAACACGAGCCTTCGGCATGGGCCGAGAACCCCGGCTCGAGCGAAACTTCGCGCAATTGATGGGAAAGCCGGCCGGATGGGCGCATCGAGAAAGTGTTCCTTGCCTTGAAGTTTGGGGGCGCAGGCGCTACCTAGCCCCTCACTTCCTATGGATGCAATGACCGTTTGGGCTCAATTTGGCCGAACACAGGAACGAACACACCTCGTGCCGACTTCAAAACCCGTCCAGCCAAGCCCGATCAGTGAATTGAGCGAACGCTCGCGCGAAATCTTTCGCAATATCGTCGAGTCGTATCTGGAGACCGGTGAGCCGGTTGGATCCCGGACACTTTCGCAACGCGGCACGATTGCCTTGTCGTCGGCCTCGATTCGCAACGTGATGTCGGATCTTGAGAGCGCCGGATTGCTTGATGCCCCTCATACCAGCGCCGGGCGCGTGCCGACGCAATTGGGATTGCGCTTTTTTGTCGACGGATTGCTCGAAGTCGGCAATTTGAATGCAGAGGACCGCAAGGGAATCGATAGCCAACTCGCCGCGAGCGGGCGCAGCATTGACGATGTCTTGACGCAGGCTTCTACTTTGTTGTCCGGTTTGAGCCAGTGTGCCGGTCTTGTGGTTACATCCAAGCGGGATCCTGCTCTCAAGCACGTTGAATTTGTTCCGCTGGCACCGCAACGGACGCTTGTGATTATGGTGGGCGAAGACGGATCGGTAGAGAACCGTGTGATTGAGACGCCGCTCGGTCTGCCGCCATCCTCCTTCATTGAAGCCGGGAACTATTTGAGTGCCCGGATGCGGGGACGTACGCTCGAGGAAGTTCGCTCGGACATTTTAAGCGAAATCACCGCCCAAAAGTCAGAAGTCGATGGACTTGCCGCCCGCCTCGTTTCTGCGGGTCTCGCTGAATGGGGCGGGCTTGCCGGGCCGGGAGGGTCTACACCGTCACTGATCGTCCGCGGCCAGTCACGGTTGCTTGAAGATGTCGCCGCAACGGGAGAGCTTGAACGGGTTCGCAGTTTTTAGTAGCCAGGTTATTTCCGGTATTTGCCATTTCGGCACCAACAGCGTTGAGTTTGGTTGGATATGTGGGAGCCATTTCTGCTTTGATAGCGGCCATCATAGCCTGC
>JANOFD010000829.1:0-2665 GCA_031413455.1 Rhodobiaceae bacterium | reverse complement strand
GTGTGCCCTGTGCGGCGCTCGCCATATGCGTGCCTCTCTGCCAATACCGGCAGATGAAGCATGCCTTATCGCGCGCGCTCTCGCAAATCATCGCGCAGGAGAACTTGCGCAACCCAACACAATCACAAGCTGTCAGGCGGCTTACCTTGTATTGCGTACAATGCATGCGCCCGCTCTTCGAACGAGGCCGTCATCTTTTTGACGGCGCGGGTGAAGACGCCACTGATCAGCGTTTCGAGGGTTTTGCTGCGGAAGCGAAAGTCGATGTCGAAGTCGACCTCGCAGCCGGTTTCGCGGGCAATGAAATGCCAGCGATTGGTGAGGTGCTCGAAGGGGCCGTCGAGATAGTCGATAACGATGGTCTTGGCCGCCGGATCGAGGATCACGCGGCTGGTGTATTTTTCGCGCAAGGTGGCGAAGGCGGCGATGACGTCGGCGGTGAAACTGTTTGCCTCACGCGAGCGTATTCGCGTTGCAACACACCAGGGTAGAAATTCGGGATAGCGTTCCACGTCGGCGACGAGGGCGAACATTTGTTCGCAGCTGTAGGGGACCGGACGTTTCTCGTGGTGGCGCGGCACAATTTCATCGTCCGCGGCTGAGTTGAGCTTGGCGTGCGCTGCGCAAACGTTCGAAATCGTCCCCCGCCAGATAGGACGAGCGGGTCAGCGGCGAGGCCGAGACCATGAGAAAGCCCTTGGCGCGTGCAATTTCGGCCAAACCTTCAAATTCTTCCGGCGTCCAGAAGCGGTCGATGGCGGCGTGGCGTTGCGATGGCTGCAGGTACTGACCGATGGTGAGGAAATCGACGTTCGCCGCGCGCTGATCGTCCATGACTTGCATGACTTCTTCGCGGGTTTCGCCGAGACCAACCATCAGGCCCGATTTGGTGAACGTCGCGGGGTCGATCTCTTTGGCCTGTTGCAGCAAGCGCAGGCTGGCGAAGTAGCGAGCGCCGGGTCTGATTTTCAGATAAAGGCGCGGCACGGTTTCAAGGTTGTGGTTGAAGAGGTCGGGCTTGGCTTCGATTACTACCTCCAGCGCGCCGGGTTTGCGCAGGAAGTCTGGCGTTAGCACTTCAATGGTTGTGCTGGGCGAGGTTGCGCGGATTGACCTAATCGTTTGCGCGAAATGTCCGGCGCCGCCATCGGCCAAGTCATCGCGGTCGACGGATGTGACAACGACATGTGCAAGGCCGAGCTGGGCCACCGCGTCGCCCACCTTTGCTGGTTCGGTAGAATCGAGCAGACCCGGTATGCCAGTCTTCACATCGCAGAACGCACAAGCTCTGGTGCAGGTGTCGCCCATGATCATGAAGGTCGCGTGCTTCTTCGACCAGCACTCGCCAATGTTGGGGCACCCCGCCTCTTCGCACACAGTGTGCAGGCCGTGTGCTTTCACAATGGCTTTGGTCTCGGCGAAAACTTTCGAGCCCGGAGCCTTAACGCGGATCCAATCGGGCTTGCGCGGCACGGGATTGACCGGCCGTTCACGTTTTTCGGGGTGGCGCAGGGCGCGCAGGTCTTTGGTGGTTTGATCAAAAATTGTGGGCATTGGTTGCCTAGATATAGCGCAAAGCTGGGGGAATCACATAGGCTGACATTCGTGTCGGCGGCGAGTCCGGTTAATTTCAAGCCTCTGAATAGACTGGTTTTTCTGCCAAGGTACATCACGGACTTGCTTGTGGCATGTTCAGTGTTACCCTATCTGAAACAATTCGTGATCGGCGTCTCGCCGCATGGAAGGAAAGCCAATGTCGCTTCCCGCGCCTCAAACAGGTTCTGCCCGTATTCCATTTGATATCAAGCGCACCGAACGTTCCATAATGTCGGCATTGCTGGAAGCGCGCAAGACCTTCGGCGGCAAGACCATTGCGATCTGGGACGCCGACGACCGTCAGCTCAGTTACGACGAGATCGTGCGCGCCTCGTTCGCGCTGGGTAGCGCGATGCGCAAATATGCAAAGCCCAAAGAGACGATTGGCATCATGCTGCCAACGGGTGTAGGCGCGGTGCTGACGTTCTTTGCCATCCACGCATTTGGCCGCGTGCCGGCGATGCTGAACTTCACCGCAGGAGCGCGAAACCTAAAGGCCGCTTGTGCGGCGGGCGAAGTGCAGGTGATCGCGACGGCGCACCGGTTTGTGGAGTTGGCAAAGCTTGAGACGTTGATCGAAGAGCTGTCGACTGTTGCCAAGATTGTGTATCTGGAAGACGTGCGCGAGAAATTGTCGGTGATCGACAAGGTGGCGGCGGTGATCGGCTCGTTCGTACCACATTGGGCTCTCAAGAAATGGCCGCACCATGATGAGACCGCGGTTGTGTTGTTTACGTCGGGCACTGAAGGTGACCCCAAAGGCGTCGTGCTCAGTCACGGGAATATCCTGGCCAACGTCGAACAGGTGCGCGCGCACATTGACCTATATCCAAAGACAGACGTGCTGTTCAATCCGCTGCCGACGTTTCATTGCTTTGGCCTAACGGTCGGCGCACTGTTGCCGCTGTTCGCCGGCATTAAAACCGTGTGCCACCCCTCCCCTCTTCATGTGAAGGAAATCACCAAGCGGGTGCGGCGGACGAAGGCGACGATCTTGCTGGCGACCGACACATTCATTTCGCAATACGCGCGCGCAAGCGACGAAGGCGATCTGGCAACGCTGCGCCTG
>JANOFD010000828.1:0-2766 GCA_031413455.1 Rhodobiaceae bacterium | reverse complement strand
CATGCCGTCGAAGCGAAAATCAAAACCGCTTGCGTCCTCGTTGACCGGCACGGATTGGCCCGCCTGCGCACGCGCGGCGAAACCTCCGGCTACGGCGCAACCGATGCAAGATACAAGAAGCACGGCAACAATGGGCCGCATCGTGAAGACCCCTACCCTGTGACGGCGACAATGGGCCCTATCGTGCCTAATAGCGGGTTAACGTGGGGTAACTGGGGCCAAAATCTGCGCCGCGCGTTCCAGCCGCCCGCCATCCAGAAGTGCCGCTGCATAGTCGGCGCGCAGGCTGGCGTCAGTTGTGCCCGACATGTGCGCTTCCGCCTCGTCGAGGCGGCCCAAGCGCATCAGCGCCAACATCCGCATGCGTCGCTCCTCCCGCCCACTTTTGCCTTTGCTGAGTTCAAGCGCCTTGAGATACAGGCGTTTGGAGTCAGTACTTCGTCCAAACGAGCGGTAGGCCTCGGCGCACAAAAAGATCGTTTCCAAATCAGCCTGTGCCTGGGCCGCGGCGGGTTCAAGCAGACTCAGTCCGCGCTGCTTGTCGCCGCTGAACCAGGCATTTCTGCCTGCCTTGGCCAGCCACTTCTTGTCCGCTGCGGCCGCAATCTCAAACAAGCGGCTTGCTTCACGCGCCTGCGATCGTTCCTCGGCGGCCATCCCCAAGCGGGCAGCGACCGCGGGCTCAATATCGCCCCGCGTCAATTCAGCGGTCAGCACCTGTCGAAGTCCGGTGTCCAGCTTCAGCTGTGCGAGCCCTCCGGCAAGCACACTCGCAAGCGCTCGCTCTCCGCTTTGGTAATACTCTTGTGCAATCGCGACCATGCCCTCCATCGCGCCGGCATCTGCCAGGCGTTGCAGCCACGCCGGCCGGTCCTCCGGGCTCGCTGAACGGGCGCGCGACGAAATCCATTCGACACCCGCTTCAGGCGGGCGCGGACCCCAGATGAACAAGAGTTGTTCAACGGCAGGCGAGCGAACAGGGGCGTGTGCCGCCTCGGCGAGAAACAGATTCAGCGCCTCGTCCTTCGCGCCAACGCCCAGCAGTTCGTGCGAAATTTGCCTCTTGAACGCCGCGTCCAGGTTATCCCGCCGTGAATAGGCGGTCAAAAAGCGCACGCGCTCTGCCCGCGCGCCGAGTTTCTTGAGCGCGCCGTCATAGGCAAAAAACCAAGCGCGCTCATCACCCTCGGCCCGTTCACGCAAGTGCGGCAAAGCCTCAGCCGTGACTCCAATCTCAATCCACCGGTAGAGAAAGGATTCACGCGTCTTATCTAACTCAGCATCCCCGATTGCTTTGGCAAGAAAAGCGACGGTCTCTTGGTTGGCTTTCAACTTCTTCAACAGCGCCAGATAGATATATGACGCACCATCCGGATCGTTCTCCGCAGCCTCGCGCGCATACGGTTTGGCCAAAGCAGGATCTATTTTTCCAAGCAACTCGATACGCGACAGACGTGGCGCACCTTGCAACGCATCGTCATCAAGATCATCGGCAATGCGGGCGCCGGCACCTTTCGAAATCTTGCCTGGCAATTCCTTGAAGTCGTTGAGCATGAACACATAGTTCGTTCGTTGTGCAAGCGTCACGCTGTCTTCTTCAAGCCTCTCAAACAGACGCCCCTGAAGCACCACCACCTGACCAGACGCTTTCAACGCTTCAAATACAGCAAGCTCCTTTTGCTCGCTCCACTCGGGCAGATCATCCAAAACCTCAAGAGCCTCGCGACCGCGATTGGAAAGCGTGAGGGCTCGTGCATAAAGCACCTCAGCGGTTTCCCCGGGCCGCGCCGCACGCAAAGCCTCAGCCATCGACAGCGACAGCCGCGCCTCTTTGAGTGTGATTGCAACCGATATGGCCAGCGTCAGATCGTCGGCCGGAATACGAGCGCCATCGCCAACCGCCTCAAGAAAAATCTCTATCGCCCGTGGTCGAAGACCCAGATCTGAAAACAATCCTGCCACCGCAATGCCGCTTGAAGCATCCTTGACCAGCGCAACAGCCTCGTGCGCCAGGTCGAGGGCGCGCGCAGGCGCACCCAGCGCCAAGGCCGCACGGCTCATCATAAAGCTTCGCGCTGCATCGGGTTTTTTGGCAAACTCGCCTTCCAGCGACTTCAGGAACGCCATGTCAGCGGTTTCAAAGGCCTTCGCTACGATCCAGGACTGCAGCCAGAACGGCAGAGCGTCTGGCCCTCGTGCCAGGATATGCGCCAACGCCTCATCGCGATGCTTTGTCAGCAAAGCAGTTTCGACATAGACATCGTCACCCTTGGCAGGGAGTTTTCCGGTTTTTCGCAAAGCCTCAAGACGTGCAAACGCGGTGCCGGTCTGCTTGCCTCGCGCCTCTAACCGGGCAACCAGCACAACGGATTGCGGAACATTTTTAGCCAGCGCCCCGCTGGCTAACCCCATGCGCAGCGCCAGCGCATGCCAGCGCGTTGCAGTCAAAGTTACAACGACTGCATCCAGTGCCACATGATCTGCACGCTTTTGAATCCACGGCTCAATCACAGAAACAATAAGGTCGTCACGCTCAATGTCGGCCGCCAGTGCAATAAATGTCTGCGCGTTGTCGGGCGTGGGCGTCGATGGCCAGCGCTTGAACGCATTGAACAAGACTTCGAGCGCGGCACGCGGATCGCGCGCCGTGAGCAGTCCGGCAAGTTCGGCGTGGTCATCAAAGAGAGACTCTTGGGAGCGAACCAGCAGAGTCAAAACTCGAATTCTGTCCGCTTCCCTGCCGGCAAAATCGTAAAGCGTGTCCAG
>JANOFD010000827.1:0-4539 GCA_031413455.1 Rhodobiaceae bacterium | reverse complement strand
CGGTCCACGCCGGTAATCAATCCACCCGTGATCTGCCGTGAACCGGGCGCAAAGGCATCACCGTAAGTCTGGCCCCAGGCGCCGATAACGCGACCCCACACCGATGTGGTACCGGCATCGCGAATACCCGTTTCAAGCCAGTCGAACGCGGTAGGATCGCCCTGCACATCCGACATCACGTCGCCACCAGTGTTGGCTTGCGCATAGCGCCGCAAACACCAATCGTCGCCGGCCACTGTGCACCCCGTCGTCCGGGCCGCGTTGACGCGCTCTGCAACAGATTGCTTCCACGGATCGTCCGTGCGCTGCGCCGCGCCGTTGCTTTCGGCATTCTCCGAGCCCGAGATCGCCGCATAAATGTCTTCGATCGACGAAGGCGACCCGCCGGCAATCGTATTGATGAGGTTGAGCAAATCGGGATCTGTTGCCCCGTTCGTGAAAATCTCTTCAAGCCCGCCGCCGACATTACCGTCATTGCCGCCGCCCCCGCCCAACGTGGAGAAGGGGTTCCGGTTGACTTGAAGTCCGATCGAGGTGGGGCTGTAAGTGGCGGCAACCGTGAACAGGTCGTTCGGTGCCTGCAACAAAGCGACCGAACCAAATGTGCCCACAGCGCTCGCGCCGGTGATGACGTCGTCATAAGTGAACGACGTGGCCGTCGTGCCGCCGAAGCTCAGCGGGTCGAGATAGACGCCCAAATTCGCACCGGCAACATTGGCCGCACCCGAAACGGCGATCTGCGGACGCACGGCAGTGTTTGTCGTCAAAAACAAATTCAGGTTCGAACCACTGGCCAGCGTCAACGACGAACCCGACAGGCTGGTGTTGTCGTCGAGATATATCGTGCCGCCGCTGCTCACCGTCACGCCACCCAGCGCGCTTCCGGTCATGCCGCCGCCATTGACGCCTTGCACCGCACCGCCCAGGAAAGCGAACGCGCCATTTGCAACGCTGAACGACGACATATTGGCGAGACTGCCGCCCGGCGTGACCGTAAGCGTGCCGACGGTCACACTCAGCGCCCCCGAAAAACTTTGCGCACCCGTCAGCGTGAATGTGCCGGTGCCCGCCTTGCTCAATCCACCTGGGCCCGAAGACACGCCCGAGAACACCGTCGATGTGGCGTCGCCGGTCGTGAGGATTGTCCCCTCACCAAGACTAAGTGCGCCCGAACCCGACAAGCTGCCAATGGTCTCGCTGGTGTTTAGCGCTAAGGTGCCGGCCGCAGCAATCGTGACCGCGCCAGTGTTGGCGATAGCACTACCGCCTTGCACCGTCAGCGTTCCGGCGGTGATGGTGGTCAAGCCCGTGAAACTATTCACCCCGGTCAGCGTCACGTTGGATGTGCCAACTTTCTCAACGGCTTCGAAGTTCGTATAAGTCGTCCCAATCGCGCCGGCATCGAAGGTAAAGTTTACCGCACCGCCGAGTTGCAAAATGTCGCTGCCGCCAAGCGCATCGATCGCCAGGTTTTGATTGCTACCTGAGTTGATGAGGCACGCGTCAGCCAAAATGCTTGTCGAACAACCGGTTGTCATCACCGAATATAGCGCGCTGAGAGCACCGTCAGGACTCGTCCCGAAATTCAGAAAATACTGGAATGACGTACTCTCGCCGTTGGCAAGTGCCGCAGAAAATACAATGTGAAGACCCTCATCGGCCAGAGCCCCGTCGCCATCGAACGGCGCCGTCGCAACACTCGTCAGATCTTCGGGAAATTCGATTTGGAATGGAAAGCCCGCAGCAACAACCGCACGGGCATCCGTCACACCCAGCGCAACGCTATAGCCCGTTGTCACAGTATCGGACGCCAAACCAATCAGAATGCCTGCATCGGTGAAAACATCGTTGTAAGTCGAGAAGGGTCCGCTCCTCGGAACTCCGATATCGGGATCAAACGTGTCGTAGCCCAGAAAATTACCGATGGCTTGCCCGGTATTCTGCACGGTCGTCGTCACCAACACCGAACCTGCGCCAACGATCTGGTACTGCCTTGTGACCGTGATAGCGTAAGCGCCATTCGTGTAAGTGGCGGTACCGCTGATGATGCCGCCTGTTTTCGTGAGCACGCCAAACGGGAGTCCGCCGCCGTTCGTCGTGTTGTTCTGGAACGTCAGCGCCACACCATCGAGCATAAAGCCCCAGTCCGAGACGGGCGTACCGGGATTGAAATTATCGAAGCCGAACGATGTCAACGTCTCGATGGCCGCGTTATCGCTGCGAATGTCCAAAACGATGTCGGTGTTGAAAATCGATTCATTCGCCAGCGCCGGGCCCAGCGTCACAAACGCCGCCAACGCCGCGCCCAGTGCCAGCGACGAGGTTGTGCCCCGGTATTTGCTGACCTTAATCACAGCCCTCTACCTTCCCCAAGGTGATTTCGCCGATGACACCATTCGGCTTGATCGTCACTTTTTCGCCCGGCCCCAGCGACAGCGTCTGTCCGGTCTGCTTCGACGTCACAAAGGCGTCCCCGGAATCAAGCCCGACGGTGGTTGTGCCATCCTCCGTCACCAGGGTTCTGAGCGTCGTTCCGCGAATACCGATCGTGACCGTCGGCGTTTCCACACGAACACTCTCCTTGGGAATACCGCCCGAGATAAAGCGGAAAGCGCCCTTGGTATACCGCAGCGCTTGCCGTCCGGGACTGCCGGGCCCCGCATAGACATATTCGTCCACAACCAGGGACGAACCGCCACCCATGCTCAACTTGCTCTTGTCGAGAAACGTCACTTCCAACGCACCCTTGGCCGCCGTCGTCAGCACCGCGTTACGGAAAATTTGTGCATTCAGCGAAATGTCCGCCCGCGCGGCGTTCTGCGGAGTCTGCGAAGCCTGCGGCCGCAAACTTGACGCAGCACCTACCGCCTCAGCCGCGTGCGCGGCTCCCGGCAAAGCAAGCGAGAGCGCCGCAAAAATCAGCACCCATTCAGTACGCAAAACTCTCACGCTCATCGGCCACCCCAGGAGTCGAGCCAAACAGAATCGCCATTTGCAACGACTCTGCCGCTTTCGGCAAGTTCATCCCAGCCTTAATGAAAACATAGCCGGGGGATTGCGCCCTTTGAGCACTAAACAAGGTGAACACAACTCCATCCCAGCGAATCACCAAAAACTTTTTCCCCGTAGGGTTGCAAGTACGGCCGAGACGCCCACGCTCCTAGGAACAAACACCCCCTGGGACCGCCGGCATCTTGCCGGCTCTTCCTGCCTCAACTCAGCCATTCGGCAACAATGCGCGCGGCATCGGCAATCACTTTTTGGTCCTGATCACGCATGTCCATGACCGTCGTCCCCGCATCGTAATAGACCGCGATGATCACAGGCGGCTGGCGCGGCGGCCAGCAGATCGCAACGTCGTTGTACTTGCCAGGCAGGCCCGTGCCGGTCTTGTCGCCCGCGCGCCAATTTTTCGGCAGGCCCGCACGAATGCGTTTCACGCCCGTCTTCGTCGCGATCATCCACTCAATGAGCAACGCGCGCAAAGTTGGCTTCAGAACCGTGCCGGTCAAAATCTTCTCGACCAGCGTCGCCATCGCGTAAGGCGACGTCGTGTCGCGCGGATCGCCGGCCTTGAACTCGTTCATCGCGGGTTCAAAACGGTCGATGCGCGTCACGCTGTCCCCGTGATGGCGGAAGAACTGCGTCAACCCCGCAGGCCCACCCAGTTGCTTCAAAAGCAGATTGGCCGCCGTATTGTCGCTGTGTTTTTGCGCCGCCTCGGCAAGTGCCAGCACCGTCATCCGGCCCTTCGAAAGGTTCGCCTCGCACACGGGCGAATTCGCCACGATGTCGGCCTTGCCATAGGAGATGAACTTGTCGAGCTGCAGTTCGTCCTGAGCGGCGCGTTCAAACACGGCGGCCGCAAGCAGCAGTTTGAATGTCGAGCACAGAGCAAAACGCTCATCCAGCCGGTGCCCGGTCACCGCGCCAAAGCGCGTGTCGATCGCGCAGACACCCAGCCTGCCCCCAGCCCGTTTTTCAAGTTCAGCCAGCAACACGCCAACCGGTTTGGCCTTCGCCGCAAACGCCACCCCAGGAAGCGCCAGCGCCCCTGCCGCCGCCAACAACGCCCGGCGCCGAGTGGGGTTTATAAATTCTGAGGACATGCACAAATCTCCCAACCATTGCTCATGAGGTTTGACCAAAGACTCATATCCTTCAAGTCGGATGTCAAGGTGTTGGTTCAGTGAGATTGCAGCCATGCCGGACACGGCAACCAGTGTCAATAAGTTACGTGTCCCCATGATTACGATGAAAGCGAAATTGCAACAAACTGTCGTGGGCAGCAGCCCCCCCTGCGAGCCACAAGGGCTGCACAGGGACTGCCCCGCTTGCGCTACCGCATGCACACAATTTTTCGCTCAGCTCCACATTTTTAAATACTGTGTCACCCCGTGCGCGGGTGCAGCATCCTTCATGCTGCGCCGCTGACACGGGGCCTATACGAGGTGAGGAGCAAGGGGCTGTGAGGCTGCACCCATGTGGATCCCGCATCAGCGCAGCAGCACAAGAGTGCTGCAGCGCGCGGGATGACAT
>JANOFD010000826.1:0-3334 GCA_031413455.1 Rhodobiaceae bacterium | reverse complement strand
CTCGAAGAGCTGCACAAGCGACTGGAGAGCCTGGATCCTCAGGCCCGAGCCAAGCTACTGGAGCGCTTACGTTCCGTCTCGCCGGAACGTCGCAAGACGGTGCTTCAAAAAGCCAAGCGTGAGCTCGATAACACGCCCGAGGATCGCCTCCTGAAGGCGAATCGGCGCGGCCGAGATCAAACTGGGTTTCGGCCATGAAGTCTCCGCGCTCATTGTTGTCCACTGCCTCGCTTACGGGCGCAGGCGTGTCAACCGGGGAAGGCGCTGAAATATGGGGTTTCAGCCAAAAGGATTCTTGCTACGCTGCCGTTCCGGGCGTAAGGCCCCGCACTGGGATCAAGGAGAGCAAACATGATGATCGGTTATGTAACCATCGGTGCAATCGACGACGAAAAGTCGGGGGCGTTTTACGACGCCTTCTTCGGTGAGATGGGTTGCGAGCGTAAATTCAAGGATGGTGGGTGGACCGGGTACGGCGCCAGAGGCCAGGAGGGTCACGAAGTTTATGTGGTGTCGAAGACGGCGGATGGAAAGCCTGCACGCGCCGGTAACGGGATCATGATTTCGTTTAAGGCCTCGAGTAAGACGGAAGTGGCGGCGGCCTACAAGGCCGGGCTTGCGCATGGTGGCACCGACGAAGGCGCGCCAGGTCCCCGACCAGCGGATTCCACGACTTTTTTTGGCGCCTATTTGCGTGACCCTGCGGGCAACAAAATTTGCGTTTATTGCAAGCCATAACGCTGGTAGAATCCAATGGGGAGAATTCTCGCGGAGCGGCACACGTGACGCGCGAATTTTCGATGCCAAAATGTGCCGGAAGGGGCAAAATTTGGGTTTGAGCACAAATGTTTAGTTGGTCAATACGCATCGAACAGTTGTATCCGTAACGCGTTGCCCGTCAGTAGGGGACTTGCGCGGCTGCGCATGGGGGCGGGACGCAGGGTTGGGAGCATTTGTCGATGGAACTTTTTGGCTTTTTGGGACTGAGCAACGCGACCATTCTTGTGTATGCGGCCGCCTTGGGCGTGAGCGTGATTGTTGCCGCAGAAGTCGGACGCCTTTTGCGTCCGGCGCGCAGGCACCTGGACGTCCGGGTAGACCGGTTGGAAATGAGGCTTGCCGCAAGCGGCGATTATCAATCGCTGTTGCAGTCGGCTGAGTCCCTGCTCTCCGACGTGGCCCCGTTGGGCGTCACACCGGTCACCGAAATGTTTGAAGCCTCCAATGTCAAACGCTCGTGGTTCAGCGCTGCCGCCGAACCGTCCGACATCGCACAGCATGTTGTCGACGATCTGCAGTGCTGCATCGAAGTTGCCGCAGCAATCGCGCGGCCAATCCAGAACATGAACGACAACGGTGCGATGGAAGTCAAAGCCCAACGCCGCCGCGTGGGGCAAGAGGCAAAGCGGCTTGCGGCCCGCCTTAACACGGCCACGTGGGACCGACACGGCGCAAAGCTGCTGAGTGACGGCATGCCCAGCACTTCGGTCACTTTGCTTCAGGGATTTTTCACGCAGGTACACGCGCTGAAGGCCGTGGCGAACGAACAGGGCAAGGGTACCAGCGTGGATGGGTTGATGACCATGCTCCACCTTTCTGCGGAACTGTTGAAATCCGCGGAAGACAATTTGGAAGAGTTTAGACGTCAGGCTGAGTGATCGCCTTCACGCCAGCATCGTCACCGGATTTTCCAGATACGCTTTGAACGCCTCCAGCCAGGTGGCGCCGAGCGCGCCGTCGATCACGCGGTGGTCGCACGACAACTGCACTGTCATCATGGTGGCGGCGGCGATAACGCCGTTCTTGACGATGGCACGCTGCTCGCCTGCACCTACCGCAAGTATCGCTGCGTGCGGCGGGTTGATGACGGCGGTGAAGTCGCGAATGCCCATCATGCCGAGGTTTGAGATCGCGAAAGTGCCGCCTTCGAATTCGGTGGGCTTGAGCTTCTTGGCCTTGGCACGAACGGCCAGGTCTTTGACCTCGCGCGAAATTGTGGCGAGGCTTTTTTCTTCGGCTTTGAAAACGATCGGTGTGATGAGGCCGAAATCCAGGGCCACTGCGACGCCCACATCGGCGTGACGGTGGCGCAGCAATGCGGTGTCGGTCCAGCTGCTGTTGACGCCGGGGACGCGGATGAGCGCCAGCGCTGCGGCTTTGACAATGAAGTCGTTGACCGAAACTTTATAGACACCCGCGCCCTCGGTTGGCGCCTTGTCGTTAATCTGCTTGCGCACGTCGAGCAGCGTGTCGATGTTGCAGTCGACCTTGAGATAGAAATGCGGGATGTCGCGCTTGGCTGTGGTCAGGCGTTTGGCAATGGTCCGGCGCATCGAGTCGTGCGGGATTTCTTCGTAGGTGTCTTTGGCGAAGTAGAGCCGCGCGTCGGGAATGGCTGACGGGATGGATGCTGCGGGCGCTGATGGCGCGGTCTTTGGTGATGGTGCTTTGGCGACGCCGCCTTTGGGGGCACCTTCAATGTCGGATTTAATGATGCGGCCGTGGGGACCTGAGCCTTGGATGAGGGTTAGTTCAACGCCCCTTTGCGCGGCGATACGGCGCGCGAGTGGCGAGGCGAAGCGGCGCGGTGTCTGCCCCTCACCCTTTTTTTGCAAGGGCAAAAAAAGACTCTCTCCCGCAAGGGGAGAGGAAGAAGGAACACTTTTTGCAACAGCGTTTTCTTTCCTCTCCCCTTGCGGGAGAGGGTCTTTTTTGCTGTTCGCAGAAATGGGTGAAGGGCCGGGCGAGTACGCCTCACCCTCGTCCCGCAATTGCGCGATGATGGCGTTGACCTTTATGCCTTCGGCGCCTTCGGCGACTACGAGGTCGGCGACGACGCCTTCGTCGACCGCCTCGACCTCCATGGTTGCTTTGTCGGTTTCAATTTCGGCAATCACGTCGCCAGACTTCACCTTGTCACCGACTTTGACGTGCCACTTGGAAAGCTTGCCCTCTTCCATTGTGGGCGACAACGCTGGCATGAGGATGGAAGTTGGCATCTCTCAGCTCCGGTAGCAAACGGACTTCACCGCGGCGACGATTTCGTCGACGGTGGGCAGTGCCAGTTTTTCTAGGTTCGCGGCGTAGGGCATGGGCACGTCTTTGCCGGTGACGCGCAGTGGCGGGGCATCGAGATAGTCGAAAGCGTGCTCGATCACCTGGGTCGTGATCTCGGCGGCGATGCCGCAGACCGGCCAGCCCTCTTCGACCGTGACGACCCGGTTGGTCGTCTTGACCGAGTTGATGACTGTTTCCGTGTCGAGCGGGCGCAACGAACGCAAGTCTATCAGCTCAGCCGAGATGCCCTCTTTCGCCAAAATGTCCG
The DNA here is from genome assembly GCA_031413455.1 of Rhodobiaceae bacterium. Classification (GTDB taxonomy): domain Bacteria; phylum Pseudomonadota; class Alphaproteobacteria; order Micropepsales; family Micropepsaceae; genus SZUA-430. Next base: position 9 of record JANOFD010000826.1, on the reverse strand, counting down.
CTGCCAGCA
>JANOFD010000825.1:0-2331 GCA_031413455.1 Rhodobiaceae bacterium | reverse complement strand
CGCCTGCCCGACGGCGACGTTCTGATGGAGGTATACTCGTATAACAACTCCACGCAACAGCAGGCCGCACTCAGAAGGTGGACGAAGTCGAGCCTCAAAGTCACGGTTCACAAAGTCAACCCGTCCACCGGCAAGGGCCCGCGTTATGAGGACGGAGGAGATTTTACCTATGGATGGATTGCTGACGGGCAAGGTCGAGTCAGGTTTCGTTTCGACGGCGATTCTGGTTCGCTCAGGACAACTGTCTATGCCCGTATTGGAGACTCCAAGGATTGGGTGCCGATCTTCGATGGGCGCGATGTGAAAGATGTAGAGCAGTCCGTCCTTGAAGTGGTCGGCGTGGGTTCCCGCCCGGATACGGCTTATGTTCGCACGCGCAACGGCGGCGACCGATACGGGATATACGAGTTCGATCTTCGTACGCGATCGATTACGCGTCCAATCTTCTTGCACCCGACTGTTGACGTAGACGACCTAGTCTTGGCCGGTTACACAGGCGAGGCGACCGGCGTTGCCTATGTCGATCAGATACCGAGGATTGAGTATTTTGATCGAGCCTATGCGCAAATGCAGGCGGACCTTGAAACAACATTTCCAGGAGAGCAGGTCCGGGTAATGTCAGTTTCGCGCAATCGCAAACAATATATAGCCTATGTGGAAGGCGCGACAAACCCTGGAGGCGTGTATCACTATGTAGACACGGAGAGTGGTGAAATTGCGGAGGTGGGCAAGCGGTACCCGGGGCTGTCGCCGCAAGATATCAGCAAAGTCTCTTACATAAATTACAAAGCCAGGGATGGTCTGAGTATTCCTGCATATGTGACTATGCCAAACGGGTCATCCAGAAGAAATCTGCCGCTGGTGGTTATGCCCCATGGCGGACCCGAGGCTCGGGATGTTGGCGGGTATGACTCTTGGGCTCAATTCTTGGCCTCTCGTGGTTATGTGGTGCTTCAACCGCAATTTCGTGGGTCGGACGGCTTCGGCAGAGCGTTTCGGGATGCAGGCAGGTTTCAATGGGGCCTAGCTAGTCAAAACGATATCACCGACGGCGTGAAACACTTGACGTCGACCGGCGTGGCAGATGGGAGCCGCGTATGCATCGTGGGTTGGTCGTATGGCGGCTATGCCACTTTGGCGGGGATGACTTTTTCACCAGAGTTGTACAGATGTGGAGTCGCAGGTGCAGCGGTCTCCGACCTTCCTGAAATGCTTGCGTGGGTTAGAAAAAGAATTGGTCGCGACATGCGTGACGACGACTATTGGCCGCGAGTCATTGGCCATCCTATCCGCGACCATGACAAGTTGGCGGCTACTTCACCCGCTCGCAACGCGAGCAAAATCAGAGCTCCGATTCTCTTGATTCATGGCAAGGACGACTCGACTGTGCCCATTGAGCAAAGCGAAATCATGGTCAAAGCGCTAGCGGCGGCCAACAAGCAGAGCCAGTACATCGTTATTGGCGGCGACGATCACTACTTGTCGAAGTCGAAAACCGGGATCGAATTTTTCAGCAACCTTGAGAGCTTCCTGGGCCAGCATCTCAAGTAAGGGCGAGCGAAAACTTACTGGCGGTCGCAAGCAATTGCGGCCGCTCATTGTTTTCCCACCGGCACATTGTCGATGAGGCGCACGCGACCGAGATTGGCTGCCGTCAATAGGCGTGCTGGCTCGCTTAGTGACTGCAACGGCATCAAGTCGCGCTCGGCGCGCAGCTCGAAATATTCCACGGACGAGAACCCTGCGGCGAGGATCGCCTTGTGCGCGGCTTGATAGATGTCTTGTGTGGGTGTTCCCCGCCCAAAGGCTGCGGCTGCGATGCTCAATTGCCGGGCCAGTTCGGGGGCCAGTTGACGCTCTTGCGGCGTGAGCCTGGCATTGCGCGAGGACATCGCAAGCCCATCCGGTTCGCGCACAGTAGGGTGCGCCACGATCTCAATGGGAATATCGAGATCGCGTGTCATGCGGCGCACGACATGCAATTGCTGATAATCTTTTTCGCCCAAAACGGCGAAGTCGGCCTGGCTCTGATTGAAGAGCTTTGCGACCACGGTTGCCACGCCTTCGAAATGTCCCGGACGAATCGCGCCGCACAGACCTTCACTGACTTTTGAGACGGTTATCTTGGTGGCAAAGTCTTCGGGGTACATTTCGTGTTGCCGGGGGGCGAACAAGACGTCGACCCCGGCTTCCTCAAGCATGCGCGAGTCGGCGTCCAGGGTGCGCGGATAGTTTGCCAGATCGCTCGGGTTATTGAACTGGGTGGGATTGACGAAGATCGAAACGATTGTGCGCTCAGCGAGGGTCTTTGCCATGCGGACGATTTCAAGG
>JANOFD010000824.1:0-8920 GCA_031413455.1 Rhodobiaceae bacterium | reverse complement strand
GACTGAGTTCAAGCACATGGATTTCTTCTATTTCCACAACTGCCTCTACGAGAGCGTGTGGAAAGACAACCGCCGCCGCCATAACGAAAAACAGCCCACCTGGGACGTGCTGCACAAATACCCGCACGACTACAAAGTCGTCTTCGTCGGCGACGCCACGATGAGCCCCTACGAAATCACCTATCCCGGCGGCAGCGTCGAACACTGGAACGAGGAACCGGGCGCGGTGTGGCTTGAACGGCTGACGGGGATTTACGAGCACGTGATCTGGTTGAACCCCGTGCCGGAGCGGCATTGGGAGTACACGCCTTCGATCCAAATCATGAAACAGATTTTGAGCGACCGGATGTATCCGCTGACGCTGGAGGGGCTCGACAAGGCGATGCGGGAGTTGAACCGGTAGTGGCGGCTCGGGCTCGATAGAGCCGCCGCTGGAGCGCCCACCATTTGTATACCTTTCAGCTTTACATGTGTTTACTTTTTAGATATACATTTGCACCATGCTGACGCTGACGATCTTGGCGCGTGCCGCTAAGCTACTTGCCAAGATGCCGAAGGGCGACGCGGGCACCGTGATGAGCAAGCTCGAAGCCTATGCGGCAGGTCGCAGCGCGCCCGTGGATGTCAGACCGCTCAAGGGCGAGAAGAACATTTTCCGGTTGAGGCATGGCGACTGGCGCGCGCTGTTCGAAGTCGACTCGAAGGCGCAAACGATGATCGTCATCGATGTGGTGAACAGAAGGGATGCCTACAAATGAGCAGCGGCGGCGACGTGCAGGTCTTGAAGGACAAAAAGGGGAAGCCCGCTTTCGTCATTGTGCCCTATGCGCGCTGGCAAGCGATGGTCGGCGGCGGTGAAGAGGATGCGTTTCTAGCCAAGCGCTACAAGGCGGCGCGAAGACGTGACGACACGGAAGTTCCCTGGGACATCGCCAAGCGTATCGTCGCTGGTGAAAATGCGGTCAAAGTCTATCGCGAATGGCGCGGTTTGACCCAAGAAGCTTTGGCACGAAAGGTCGACTCTGCGAAGGCTTATATCTCGCAAATCGAAACCGGCGCGAAGCCGGGCGGCCGCGGCATCCTGCGCAAAATCGCGGCAGCCCTTGAGGTGCCAGTGCCGGTACTGACCGAGGATTAAATGCGTCGGTAGTCACTATCAACCTGGCTCGAACGCCTGACGCGCATCTACGAGCACGTTTGGCTGAACCCCGTGCCGGAGCGGCATTGGGAGTACACGCCGTCGATCCAGATCATGAAACAGATCCTGAGCGACCGTATGTATGCGCTGACGCTTGAGGGGCTGGACAAAGCGATGCGGGAGTTGAACCGGTAGGAGGGCTTACTCCAGCACGAACTCGGCGCGCGGGCGGATCAGGGTGCCGGTTGCCCGTTGCTCGAACGCGTGCGCGATCCAGCCGACCGACCTGCCAATCGCAAACAGCGCCAATGCGGCGCCTTGCGGCAGGTTGAAACTGCGCTCCAGAGCCAACAAACCGAAATCGACATTGGGTTCGACGCCCGCCATCGATTGCGCGGCCTTGAGCGTTTCCGCCATGGTGGCGTCGAGCTTAACGGCAGAGACGAGCTCTGCGCCGCGAGGATCGGCATCGCGGTAGACGGAGTTGCCGAAGCCGGGGATCGTCTCGCCACGGCAGAGGCGCGTTGCCACGCTGGCGGCGGCATCGCCTGTGGCATCGACTTCTATCAGCAGCGCTCGCAAGCGCTCCGTTGCGCCGCCATGTTTGGGCCCACTCATCGCGGCGAGCCCAGCGATCACGCAGTTGGTCAAGCCTGCTCCCGTCGATGCCACGACTCTGACTGCGAAAGTAGAGGCATTGAGTTCGTGATCGGCGAGCAGGACGAGCGCCCGCCGGATGAGGTCTGCCGCTTTTGGACGCTGCCAAGCGGCGCTGATCGCGCGATGGATCGGTCCCCTATATGCGGTTTCGATTCCGGAGATGGAAACGACCACAGCAGCGACTAACCGCGCCGCAGCTTGAAACGCGTGCGGCCCTGGCTTGCCACTGCCAGGCGCCTCGTGCTCCGTCATGAGCGAAAGAAGTAAACTCCCGCGGCCCGTGGCGCTTGCTGGCGCACATGTCGCGGCGATCGACGTCCAGCCGTTGACGTCGCGCGGATCGAAGCGGGCGGCGACGAAGGGATCGGCCTGGGTGTTCCAGAGCAGCCGCGCCGCATCCTCCAGGGTCGCCTTGCGTGAGAAGGCGACGGCTTCCTGGTCGCGATAAAAGCAGCGATTGTCCGCAAAGTGCGAGATCCGCGATTTGAGCACTGGCAGGCCGTAATCGAGGGCCGTCGCCGCAGCCGCGCGTGGCCGACGCGTGTGGGTGCGACGGTCGATCAGTGCCATGATGTCAGCGGCGGAATAAAGGCACGCCTTGGGCACTTTGGGGTGCGGTATCGAGCGGATGAGACCGCGGCTGACATAAACATAAAGCGTGCCGCGGGTGATGTTCAACGCGCGGATTGCGGCCGCTGAATCGAGCAAGGCCCCTTGTTGGACATGACGCGCTTGGTCGGCCTTTTTCCGTCTCATGTTAACACGTTGATTTAAGATTGACCTGCACGGCGCCACCTTCCATGATTTTGGCGACGTGCGAAAGTACATTCCTGCCTGGAGAGCCTGACTGATGATCCGCATCCTCCTGTTGACGGTGCTCACCCTTCTGCTCTGGACGGCCCTTGTGGTTACCGGAACGCTGGAGGGCTGGTGGCGGCAGCCTCTGGCGCCTTTCGGGGACATAAATTCTTTTCAAGCGGCGGCGGTCGGGGAAATCGATAAGCAGCACAAGGGCAACGTCGCATTCGCCCTGATCACCAAGGGCCGTGCCGTTGCCACGCATTTCGTCTCCACCGGCAAGCCGGTCGACGGCGACAGCCGCTTCCAGGTCGCCTCCATGAGCAAGTGGATCACCGCGTGGGGTGTGATGAAACTTGTCGAAGCGGGCAAGCTCGATCTGGACAAACCGGTCTCGTTCTATCTCAAACGCTGGCAGCTGCCGAAGAGCAAGTTCGACAACACCGGTGTCACCGTCCGGCGGCTCCTCAGCCACAGCGCGGGGCTGACGGACGGACTGGGGTATGCGGGCTTCAAGCCGGGAGAGCCGGTACAGACACTAGAGGCGTCGCTGACGCAAGCCGCCGACGCATCGCCCGGACACGACGGCGCCGTGCGGGTCGGCATCGAACCGGGGACAGAGTTCAAGTATTCGGGCGGCGGCTACACGCTGTTGCAGCTGCTCGTCGAAGAGGTGTCGGGCCAGTCGTTCGACGACTACATGAAGACCCGCGTCCTCGAGCCGCTCGGCATGACACGCTCGACGTTCGTCTTGGACGACGACGCCGATGTCGCCGAATTCTTCAATCATCGGGGCAAACCTGCCACGCATTACCGCTTTACTGCGCTGGCGGCCGCCTCGCTTTACACAACGACGGCGGACATGACGCGCTTCCTACAGGCGCATCTAGCCGGCGCAAACGGCGAGCCGCCCGGACGCGGCGTACTCGGCCCGAAGATGCTTCTCGAGATGCGCCGCCCCCACGCCTCCCAATACGGTGCCGACATCTGGGGCCTGGGCACCATGCTCTATGCACCCAACAATGGGGGCGGTTACGTCATTGGCCACGACGGAAACAACGAACCGGCGATCAACACCGCTGCACGGCTCGACCCCAACACCGGAGACGGCATCGTCATCCTCGAAACCGGCAACCGGCTGTTGGCTACCGTGATCGCCAGCGAGTGGGTTTTCTGGCGCACCGGCAACGTCGATTTTCTGATGGTGACCTACGAGTCCGGCGCCCTGCTGAACGCGCTCGCCGCCGGTTGGGCGGTGATCTTCGTCGCGGCGCTCTTTTTCGGCTGGCGGAGGTGGCGCTATGGCCGACGTGCATCGACGAGCAACTGATCCGGCAGCCCGAGTGTTGCAGGGACCGCACGCCATCGAGCCAAATCATAAAACAAATCCTGAGCGATCGCATGTACCCGCCAAGGCTCGAAAGCCTCGACAAATGCTGCGGGAGATGAACCGGTAAGCGTGATCAGCGCTCGTCAGATTTCTTCCGCCGCATCGGCCAGGGCCGTCCGTCCCGCAGCGTGACTGGCCTCGCTCTTAGCGAGATTCAGTTTGTCCGTCGCCTCCGCGGCGGCCTTTGCGCGCGCGCCGTCGTGGATGGCTTCGTTCTTGGCCAAATGCGCGAACATCTGGATGCCGAAGCCGCCGTCGAGGTCGTCAGTGATCCGCTTTCTCCACGGACGGCGGATGATCTGGGTCGTCAGGCGGCGCGTGATGCGCGGCTTGCGCATAATGTGGTCGGCGAGCTGCCAGGCGCGATCAAGCAACGGCTCGCGCGGCAAAACCTCGTTGACGAGCCCATAGTCGAGCGCCAGAGCCGCATCGATCCGCTGCCCGGTGACGAGCGTATAGGCCGCGCGTTTCACACCGAGTAGTTCGATCAAGCAGCTGTGAATGCCGTCGCCGGGCACGCTGCCCATATTGAAATGCGGATCGAAGATCACCGCTTCCTTCGCACACAACGTGAGATCGCACATCAAACAAATCTCGGCATGCCCGCCCGAACCGTTGAGCACGCCGATCGTGGGAATCTCCAGATCGTTGATCAAGGCGCTGACATTGCTCCGACCGTCCTTGTACGCGTACTCATAGGCCCAATGGCGAAGATCCTGATGCTCGAGCGCAAACCCCTCCGGATCGATCGCCATCATGAAGTCGTCGCCGGAGCCGGTCAGGACCAGCACCTCGTTCTTGGGGTCGGCCCCGACCGTCTTCAGCATTTGACCGAGCGCACGATGGTTCTCAACGCTGAGCTGGATCGAGCCGCCTTTCGTGTGCGCTTTCACCAGCAGAACGCCGTCGGCCCGGCGCTCCATGATGAAGTGGTCCTTGAAGCGCACGCTATACTCGGCGAAGTCGGGCGTTGCGACGAAGGGGCTGAGCGACATGGCCGCCCCCTAACGCAAACGGTCGATGTCGGTGAAACACGACCAATCCCTTTCGTCCCACCCGCGCGCGATGGCAGCGCCAAGCTTATCTTTAAGCGCACGCGCGCTCGATAGATCGAGATCCACGTCGCGCGCCGCCGCAATCATCAGCTCGACATCTTTCAATCCGCCAGAAGCCGTGAAGCCCACAGTGTCGAAATCGCGCTCGGCGATCTTGCCGACATACTCCCGTGTCGCTTCGGCGCCGAAAAACCCGAACAGCATTTGCCGCACCAACCCAGATGCGACGCCCGACCGTTCCGCAAGCGCCATCGACTGCCCGATCAAATCCATGCCCGATGCCCCCAAGAAATTCGCGATCAATTTCGCCGAGCTCGCCTGACTGGCCTTTTCGCCCGCCGGCAGAATGCCCGGCGCATAGCTCGCAATCACCGGACGCGCAGTCTCAATCACGGCAGGGTCGCCGGCGACGAAGGTCAACAACTGCGCTGCTTCCGCCGCCGATAAGCGGCCGAGCACGGGGCCCGAAACATAATGTGACCCCTGCGCGGCATGCGCCTCAGCCAAACGGTCGGCAAGCTTCGGCGAAATCGTGCTGGTGCCGACATGAACGCAACCTTTGCGTAAGCCCTTGAGAAGTCCATTCGCGCCCGTGACCACGGCATCGACGGAGGCATCGTCGGCGAGGCTCGAAATTGCAACATCGGCGTACGCGACCGCCGACTGCGGCGTCGAAGCGACCGAGGCACCGTTGGACTTCAGCGGCAGCGCCTTCTCGGCCGAGCGGTTCCAAACCGTCAGATCAAATCCCGCGCGCTGAACGTTCATCGCCATGGCAAGACCCATCTTGCCCAGGCCCAAGAAGGCGACCTTTGGTTTTTCTTTCGACATGTTGTCTCTCCTAGGTTTTGTTTATTGCGCAGCGGACGTCGGCGCGCTTCGCAAAAGCTTCAAACTGCTCAACACCACGACGAAGCCCATGGTGAACACGCTGACCAGCGCCATCGCGGCGTAGATGTCGCTCGTCCACCAATTGTGGCCGTCGAGCGACGTCACTTGTAGGCCGGTTGTGAAGGCCGTGACCAGAAAGCCGGCCGCCACAGCGCCGTACATCAAAACCGCCGATAGCCAATACCAACGCGACGCCGACGTTGCCCGCCATGACGCCGTCTCGCGTCCGCCGCCGAACAGGGCGAAAGCAACGAACGACGTCAACACGCACAAATACCAGCCGGCAAAATTCTGCAGAGGCACGCCGAAATACGCCCCGCCGTCGTGCCAAATCCAAAGCTGCCTCACGGTGGAGCGGATCGGATCGAAGCACAGATCCCACATCACCATCACGAACGAGGCAACCACTGATACGGCGATCGCATCGACGGTTGAAAAGGGCTGCGCGCGCGTGCGGTCGAGCAAAACCTGCGCAATGGTCCACGACAAATACCCCATCCCGAAATAGGCCGGCATAATCAACAACGGCACTACGCCGATCTTGAGGCCCAGAGTGTCGGTGTAGTGGTAATTGCCGAACGGAAACCCCGTGTAGATGCTGAGGGTTTCGTAGGCAAAGCTTATGACGAACGTCAAAAGTGCGAACACCGAAAAATCCCGCCAGCCATAGCGCGGAATGCCGTGAACCGCCGCGAACAGCAACGTCAGCACCACCATGCTGCGCTGGATCCACTTCTGAGCGTCCGCGCCAAACTGCGCCGCAAAAACGGAGTCCTTCAGGACGAAGACCGCCAGAATCGCAAGCAACGCCGTAAGTTGAACCGATTTCATCCGCCATCTCCGTGTATTTTGCACGGATAAGCGGTTAGGGGTGACATGTCAAGAACTTCCGTGTATTATGCACGCATGACGCATTGGACCGACGAACTTCACGCCATCCTTCTGCAGATAAGCGGGGTCATGACCCGGCCGGACGTTGACGCGCGCTTCCTCGCTCGCACCGGCGTAAAACTCGACCGGGCGCTGTTTCCGCTCCTGAGCCGCATCGGCCTGACTGGCCCCATCGGCGCAGTCGAACTCGCCGCGCTCGTCGGCCGCGATCACTCGACGGTCAGCCGTCAAACCGCAAAGCTCGAGGAATTGGGCCTCGTTGAACGAAGCCCGTCGGCTTCAGACGGCCGCATACGCCTCTTGCGGCCAAGCGCTGCCGGCAAGCGGATGCTTGCCGAGTTCGCGCGCACGCGTCGCAAGATGATGGAGGAACACTTCCGCGACTGGAGCGCGCAGGAGCGAACTCAATTGCTCCGGCTCCTCAGAAAGATGGCAGTGAACGCAAGCGAATCAATTGCCGCCGACGAGCCTTAAGGCGCAACGTCCATCGCGATCCCGGGTAAAGGACTGGAGCAAGTCATCTCGCCCCACACGACTACAAGATCGTCGGCGACGCGACCCTGCGAGTGGATGGTTCGAAATCGCGGCAACCGTCACCCGCGCGCGTCCTTGGCGAGAATCCTATCACTCGTCTGCGCCCATTCGAGCCAAGTCCGTTCACGCGCCAGCCCCAGTTGCAGCGTCAGGTAGATGCATTGCTTCCAGCGCGGCATCTCCCCGACCGGTTCGCCGTAGTGCTCGGCTTCAACCGCTTCCAGCGCCTTCAGACGCGCTTCGTGCGCCGCGCGGGCTAGTCGCAGCTGGTTGCGCAATTCGCCGATCCCGCCGAGTTCGCCGGAAAAGAACTTGATCATCAGGCCATCGGTCTGACGGGATGGCGGCCCTGGTTCCGCAAACCATGCGGCAAACGCCTTTCTGCCCTTGGCTGTGATCGAATAGACCTTCTTGTCGGGCTTGCTCCGCTGCTCGACGGACTTGAAGCGCAACAGCCCATCCTCGGCGAGAGAGGCGAGCTCGCGATAAATCTGCTGATGCGTCGCCCGCCAGAAAAAGGACGAGACAGCGTCGAATTCGTAGGTGATCTCGTACCCGGTGGACGGTTTCTGGGCGACCAAGGCGAGAATGAGGTGCTTTAGCGACATATGCCCATAGTTGCATATATAGATCATTGATGCTAGTACATATGCAACTAAGTGCATATGAGGGTCGCATGAACCGGTCAGGCAGACTTCGCTGGGGCGCATTCGCCGCCGGCACACTCGCGCTCTGCTTCAGCAACGGCGCGACGGCGAACGTCTTTGCCGCGTGGATCGCACCGACGCTGCTGCTTGGATTTGTGATGACGACGGGCCTCTGGCTTGGCCTTGCGTTGACAGTCGCCGCCTCGTCCATCGCCAGCTTCATAATGTTTCGCGGTGTCATTCCCATCGGCGATGAAGAATACGCGATCGCAAGCCTTGTGACCGGGCTGATCGGCGCGCTGCCATTTCTCGCCCACAGGCTCGCCGCGCCCCGGCTCGGAGCGGCTTTGGGGTCGCTTGTGTTTCCAAGCGGCGGTGTGGCGCTCAGCTATGTCCTGGCCCAGGGGAGTCCATTTGGAACGTGGGGCAACGACGCCTACGTGCAGCTCCCCTTCGCGCCGCTGGCGCAATTCGCTTCGGTGGCCGGCATCTGGGGCATAGCCTTCATTGTGTATTGGTTCGCAAGCGTCGCGCAGGGGCTCGTGACGGAGAGAAGCAGCGGTGCGTACATCGCTGCCGCCACGTTTGGGGCCGTGTTCATTTCATTGATCTGGCTCGGCGCTGCGCGCCTGCATGCACCAACCGAAACGTCCAACACGGTGCGCGCTGCCGCCCTCAGCAATCCGCAAACCCTGCCTGATCGTTTCTTCGAAGGGTGCCCTCAGCGCACGGACTACAGCTGCCGCTCCGCGAAGGCGCGAGCGCGGCAAGACGCGCTGTTCGCCTTGTCGGAACAGGCCGTGCAAAAAGGCGCGAAGCTGATCGTCTGGTACGAAGCCGCAGCCCAGTTCGACGCGCCCGACGAAGCCCCAATCTGTACGCGATTGTGGGCGAAGCATCGTGTTCAACAACGTCG
>JANOFD010000823.1:0-1435 GCA_031413455.1 Rhodobiaceae bacterium | reverse complement strand
ACATCTTCGTCGGGCAGATCTTCGATGCGAAAAAGAATCTGGCCGCAGCGGGCGCGGAATTTTGCGGGCAGCCGATCATAGATATCGTGGGCCAGCGATTCAATGTCGTCCAACGTCGGTGCCGTGAGTTCATAAACAGATTCGGTTGTCATGGCGGCCTCGCGATGAGTGTTGCTCTGTGTATAGACTAGGATCGAGACAAATTGGGAGAGGCTTGTGACAGAAAAACTTGATCGAGCGCAGCGCCAGGCGGCGCTTGCGGAATTGAACGGCTGGCGGGAAGTTGCCGGTCGTGACGCGATGACAAAGACATTCGTGTTTGCGGATTTCGTCGAGGCGTTCGGGTTTATGACCAAAGCCGCCCTGGTGGCGGAGCGGATGGACCATCATCCGGAATGGTCGAATGTCTATAAAACCGTCAGTGTTTTGCTGACGACGCATGACGCGGGCGGCTTGACGATGAAAGACGTCGAACTCGCTCGCGCCATGGAACTGGCTGCCAAAGTTTAGGTGGCTATGGCGTTGCAGGGGCCGGGGCATCTGCTGCTGGCGGCGGCGTTGGCGTCGAGCCGGTGGCGTCCGTTGGCGGGGTGGCCGGAATGTCAGCGGCCGGTGGCGTGGCGGGCACCGGTTCGGCGACTGGGACCGGCACTGGCGCGCTTTCGACGAACAGCTGAAGTTCGATGCTGTTGAGCTTGGCCAGAGATTCAGCGGAAGCGCCACCCGATAATTCTACGGTGACGGTGACGGGAATTGTGCCCCCGTTGCGCAGATCGGCTGAGGCGCCAGAGTACGAAATCGCCTTGGACAATTTGCGATCGGCACCGGTGCCGGAGGCGTCGCGCCATTCGGTGACGGTGGCTTCGCTGCCCAAGGCGACGATGACACGCGCCACGCCGTCGCCGGCGACCGGAGCGGGTGCAGATGGAGTCGCGGGTTGGACTGGTTGTTCGGCGGGTGCTGCCGGGGCTGGTGGCGTGACGGCTGCGGGATCCACAGGAGCGGTGGCTGGCGGTACCGTGACCGGAGCCGGTGCGGGCGCCGGTGGCGGCGTGCCTGCGGACTTCATGAAGCCGTTGAGCGTGGCGGCGGCGACGACGACGCGGTCATCGGGGCCGACTTTCAGGCGCCAGGTCGTTGAGAATACGGCAGTGGTTGTTTCACCGGCTTTGGCCAGCAATTCGAAATTGGTGAAGCCCAGAGTCAGGCGGCGGCCATCTTCCGATTGGTTGGCTGAGTGTTCGGTGATCACGGCCACCGGATTGAGGGTGACGGGGCCCTGGTCTTCCAGATTTGCCTGGCCGGACCCGGTTGTGGACGAACGCCCGTTGAAGAAAACAAGATAGGTCGCGGCAACGAGCAGCAACAAGACGGCGGCAAAGCCTCCAATGACGACGTTACGATTCATGTGAAAATTCCTTGCTTTGAGTCGGAA
>JANOFD010000822.1:0-1009 GCA_031413455.1 Rhodobiaceae bacterium | reverse complement strand
GCAAACCAGGCCACGACCGGCGCGCCGCTTTGGCGTTGGCATGTGCGGCAATGGCAATAGGCGGACTCGGTTATCGCGCCACCAAAGCGATAGCGGATGGCGCCGCACAAGCAGCCACCATCGAAATTTGGATTCAAGGGCATGATATACGCTTTCTGTAATTGCACGCCGTTCGCTTCCTAACACGGCCAGAGTTGACGATGTCGGTTCCGTTTTCCAGGTGTTCGCAGAGAAAAGTCGGGAGTTTTCAATTGACTTGCGGGGAATATGTTCGTTATATGTTCCAATATCCTGGCGACGGCTGCATTTTGGCCGGAGTTCAGCTGCGACTTGATATTTGAATAATTGCTGGTGGCTGTGAGCGGTTCATTCTCGCGGCGAGAGATGAACCGCGCCCTGCCATGATCCAACCACTTGGTGTGCACGCCCGTGCACGTGCATGTATCGTGCATGTTCAAAAACGCCAAAAAATTGGCTTAAAACAGCCGGAAATAACTTAGTGTGCACACATGCAGCGGAAAATGCAAAATACACTCCCGTTCGATTTTCCGCCATTCCTATGGTTAAGAACCAGGCGGCGGCAACTATTAGCGGCGAAGCTTCTCAGACCTGCAGCTCACACCAGATCGGCACGTGATCGGAGGGTTTGTCTTGCGCGCGCATGTGTTTGTCGATGACGCAGGTCTTCAGACGATCTGCAGCTTGGGGGGACAGTAAGAGGTGATCGATACGGATGCCGTAGTCCTTTTGCCAAGCCCCGGCTTGATAGTCCCAAAAGGTGTATTGGTGAGGCTTGGCGTTGCAGGCGCGGAAGGCATCGGTCAGACCGAGGTTCACCAGCTCACGCAATTTGCGGCGGGACTCGATTTTGAACAAGGCGTCGTTCTCCCACACCGTGGCGTCCCAGCCGAGACGTCGGCGGCCTCGTCGCCGGCGTTGAACAGTTCCACGAACTCCTCGGCCGGGTCGTCCCCGACCGGGTGGTAGTGCAGTTCGTTGATGACGACGC
>JANOFD010000821.1:0-3451 GCA_031413455.1 Rhodobiaceae bacterium | reverse complement strand
CAGGCCCGCCTCTTCGACGTCTTCGCCGATGACCGTGAGCGCGAACAGCGAGGCGGGGAAAGCGCGGCCGGTCTCAAACACCGAGCGCAGTTCGTGCGGACGCAGGCCCTTGCCGCGCTGAATGCCGACGGGGTCGGTGAGGATAACGTGGACGAGTTCGATGTCGGGGTGCTTCTTGAGGAAGACCTCAAGCTCGTGCATCGGGTCGGTTTGTTTCTTTGGATCAAGCATTTCGTAACTCGTCGATGATTTGGGAGAGCGATAGCACAAGTTTGCCGATATCGCTTGGTTCAGTTTGAGGACATATCAGCATCATGTTGTGAAAGGGGGTAATCATAACGCCCCGGTTCAAGAGGCCCAAATGCAGGCACTTTTCGAGGCTGTCGTTGAAGGCCGCTTCGGCCTGGCGGCCGGTTCGGGGTGGCGTTGCGCGGAACTGGAACTCGCAGCGGGCACCGATCTGGGTGACCGACCAGTTAAGGTTTAGCGCTTTGAACAAGTGTTCGAGTTCGTCGCGCAGGCGTTCGGCCTCGCGGATCATGTGGGCGTAGGCTGCGTCCGTCATCACATGGGTGAGGTTGGCGCGCATGGCGTGCATGGCGAAGGCGTTGGCCGAGAGTGTCGTGCCCATGCCGGAATGGCCGTGGCTGCCGGCGCTGGCTTTGTCGCGTGCGGCTGTCATGCGGGCGGCAACATCGGCGGTGACGCCGAACACCGCACATGGGATGCCGCCGGCGATGGGTTTGCCGAGGACGAAGATATCGGGATCGAGGTTGTTGGCTTTCGTCCAGCCGCCGGGGCCGGTTGAGATGGTGTGGGTTTCGTCGATGATGAGCAGCGTGCCAAACTTGCGCGTGAGTTCGCGAAGGGCTTCGTGGAAGCCTGGATCAGGCAGGACCATGCCGATATTTGTCATGGCGGGTTCGGCGATGACGGCGGCGATTTCCTGGCCGGCAAGGGTGAGTTCCAGGGCCGCGAGGTCGTTGAACTCGACCACCGAGGTGGTGCGGGCAAAGTCGGTGATGCTTCCCACTTGGCCGGGGCGCGCCGTTGTCTTGCCGCCGAGGAGGCGGACCATCGTTTCCTCGACCGTGCCGTGATAGGCGCCGTCGAAGACCAAAATCTTTTCGCGGCCGGTGATGGCGCGGGCCCAGCGCAGGGCGTAGCGGTTGGCGTCGGTGGCGGTGGCTGTCACTTGCCAGAACGGCAGGCCGAAGCGGCGGGCGAGTTCTTCACCCACCCAGACCGCGTCTTCGCCGGGGAGCATCGTCGTGTAGCCGCGCTCGGATTGTTCGCGGATGGCACTGGCGACTGCGTCGGGAGCGTGGCCGAACATGGTGCCGGTGTCGCCGAGGCAGAAGTCGATGTAATCGTGGCCGTCGACATCGGTGAAGCGGGCGCCTTTGGCGTTGGCAACAAAGAGCGGGAATGGCGTCGGCCAATCGGCCATCCAGTGCATCGGCACGCCGCCGAAGAGCGAGCGCTTGGCGGCGCCCGCCAGTTTGGCAGAGGCTGGGTTGGCGGCCGTGAAGCGCGCGCGTTCGCGCTCCATGAGGCGCGCGATTGCAGGTTTGGTGAAGGCGGTGCTCAAGATTTTATGCAGATGCCTCGGCTGCGCGTTTGAGATCGGCTTCCATGAATTTTCCCGCTTGCCAGTAGTGATAGACGGCCCAGACATTGAAGACCATGACGATGAGCAGCGCATAGCGCAGCGCATCCTGGCCCAGTTGCGGCGTCATGCCGTCGCTGAGGGCGCCGATGATGAGGGACCCCAGACCCATGCCGATCAGGTTGATGATAAAGAGGAACAGGGCCGAGGCGACGGTGCGCATGCGCACTGCGACCAGGCTTTGAACCATGGCGATGCTGGGGCCCAGATACATGCCGCCAGCGGCTGCGGGGATGCCGATGATAAGGAAGACCATGCTTGAGTTGTCGACGAGGTAAAGTGCGGCGCCGAAGGGCAGACCCAGAACGATGGCGATAGCCACGACTCGCGGCATGAGCTTGACGTCGCGGCGGCCGAAGTAGTCCGACAAGAAGCCGCCGAGGAAAATGCCGAAGCCTGAACCCAGACCGAAAACGAGGGCGAGAAAGGCGCTCATGTCGGCGGGGCTGAGCCCGTGCGAGCGCATGATGAAAGAGGGCCACCACAAGACACCCGAGTAGCCGACAAGTGTCGTCAGTGTGGCACCGGTGAGAAGGTGCACGAGGGACTTCTGTGAGGCGATGAACTTGAATGTGGTGCCGATCGACGGCGGCTGTCCGGTCAACACCCTGCCCTCGGAGGCGCCGCGTTGCGGCTCTTTCATGGTGAGCAAGACCAGCAGTGCGATCAAAATGCCGGGCAGACCCAGCGCATAGAACGCCATACGCCAGCCATATTCGGCGGCGATTTGCGCGCCGCCATAGAGACCCACGACGATGCCGAGCGAGACGCCTTGGGAGAAGATGGCAAGTGCAGTGCCGCGATATTTCAGCGTGAAGAGATCCGAGATGATGGAGTGCGACGGCGGGTTCGATCCGGCTTCGCCGACGCCAACGCCGATACGGGCGAACACAAGCTGCCAATAGCTTTGAGCGGTGCCGCAGACATAGGTCATGGCGGACCAAATGGTGGTGGCGGCGACGATGACGAATTTACGATTGCCCCGGTCGGCATAGATGGCGATGGGGACGCCCAGGGTGGCGTAGAAGATGGCGAAGGCCGTGCCGTGGAGAAAGCCCAACTGGGTGTCGTTGAGGTTGAACTCGGCTTTGATGTAGGGCAGCAGAATCCCCAGGAGAATGCGGTCGGCATAGTTCGAGATGTAGACCAGCAGCAACAGAAACAGCACATACGCTTTCTCGAAGTCAGAAAGGTGGGCAGCGGCAGGCGAAGGCGTGGCGCTGGTGGCGCTCATTATTGGAAATCCTGGTTGATCGTTTCCTCGCTGAACACATTGACCTAAAGCACCGTTTCGCGCAAATCGATAGCAACGAGAGGATCGATGCAATGACGGCACGGCGGAAGTTTTGGGGTTGGGGGCTTGAGGATCAAACCGTCAGCGACGGCGAGGTGCAGTTTTTGGCGCAGCTGTTCGGGCAGCGATTCGGCGTCGCGCTGACGCCGCAGGCGGCGCCGAGGGTTGAGGACTTTGCCTTGAGGGTGCCGCGCGTTTTGCCTTCGGCAACGGTCGCCGGCATTTGCAGGAGCGATCCTTATGAGCGGCTGGTGCATGCCTATGGCAAGTCGTTTCCCGACAGCGTGCGGATGTTCAATCGCGATGTCCCCTGCCCGCCCGATGTTGTGGCCTATCCGACGAGCGAGGGCGACCGCGCTGCTGATGTTTTCCGACCGGCTGGTGCATGCGCTCAAGGGCCTGGACGTGGGCGATACCGACAGCGTGCGGCGTTTCAAGCGCACCATCCGGGCCAGCTTCGAAGGCTTCTTGCGCTTCACGCATCGCTA
>JANOFD010000820.1:0-3231 GCA_031413455.1 Rhodobiaceae bacterium | reverse complement strand
TTTCTCCCAGTCACGTGATGCATCTGAAGGCCGATGGGAAAGGAAGCTTTGTTGCCGAGACCATTTACTACAGCATGGGCGAGGAAATTTCCGGGGCCAGTGTTGGAGCGAGCGCCGGCAAGCGTCTGTTGATCGGAGCGGTGTTCGATCCAAAGATACTCAACTGCAGTTGGGAAGCGGCGCCGTGAACGAAGGGACGATCAACAAACGGTGAGATTGCGCTCTAGCTCGGGCTAAAGCGCGATCCTTAGGGCCGATAGCGGGCATTGAGGTGATTCCGATCAGTGATCTCGACCTGGATTGCCGGGCGCTGAGGCGGAAGCAAGATATTTGCCTGTGACATTCGCCCTTCCTTGTTAAGGGGTGTTTTGTGCGATGGTGGTACATCGTTCACGGATTCGGGTTGTCGATGTATCGCTCTTTGCTTTCGGTCGGAGGGTTCACGCTTTTGAGCCGCGTGACCGGCTTGTTGCGTGAGGTCATTATGGCCTCGGTGCTGGGCCGGGGGATGTTGTCGGACGCTTTTTTGGTGGCGTTCCGGTTGCCCAATCATTTCCGGACTATTTTTGCCGAAGGCGCCTATAGCGCCGCGCTCATTCCTCTTTATTCTTCGTTGAAGCATGACAGCGAGGCATCGTCGCGCGCCTTTGTGCGCACGATGCTGGGATGGCAGATTGTGGTTCAGCTTGTTCTGCTCGTGGTGGCGTTTTTTGCGATGCCGCTCATCGTCGCCGTGCTGGCACCGGGATTTGTGGATCGGCCCGAACAGATGGCGCTGGCGGTCGAGCTGACACGTATCACGTTTGCCTATTTGCTGTGCGTTTCGATCGTTACGCATTTGGGCGACGTTCTTAATGCCGAGAAGAATTTTTGGCCGGCCGCCGCAGCTCCTATTCTCTTGAATATAGCGATGGCTGGAATGTTGAGTGTGGCCTTCCTCTTTCCGAGTGCTGCGCATGCGGCGGCTTGGGGCGTATTTGTCGGCGGGTTTTTGGAAGTCTTGTTGCTGATCGGGGCCACCAAGCTGCGCAAGCTGCCCTTGCTGCCGTCGTGGCCGAAGCTGACGGGGGATGTGCGTCAGTTTGCGTGGCGGTTTGGGCCGGCCGCGTTGGGTGCGGCCGGCGTGCAGATTGCGCTCTTCGCCGACACGATCCTGGCAAGTTTTTTGGCCGAAGGGGAATTGACGTCGCTATACTACGCTGATCGCATCAATCAATTGCCGATGGGCATTGTCGGTGTCGCTTTGGGGACTGTGCTGTTGCCGGAGCTGTCACGCGCGGTTGCGCAGGGTAACGACGTTCAAGCCCGGCGTTCATTCAACAGAGCAACTGAAATTGGGCTTTTGCTGGCTTTGCCGTGTTTGGCGGCATTTGTGGTGTTTCCTGATGCCATCATGCAAGGGTTGTTCGCGCGTGGCGCCTTTAGTGTTGCGGACGCGAATGCTGCCAGCGCGGTGCTGAGTGCTTACGCGGCGGGACTTCCGGCATTCATTCTGCTGAGGACTTTGACGCCTATCTTTCATGCGCGCGGCGACACTCGTACGCCTGTCTATGCGACGGCAGTTGCGATTGGGGTCAACATCGCGGTGAAGCTGGCGCTTATCCTTGGGCTATCGTGGGGAGCGACGGGGCTGGCTTTGGGCACTGTTGTGGGCAGTTGGGTGAACTTGGGCGTTCTTGCCGTGATTGCATCGTCACGAGGTTTGCTTAAATTTGATGAACGCATGTTGAGCGGATTTCCGCGTATCGTTGGTGCTGCAGTATACTGTGCGCTCATTGCATGGCTGATTGCCGGGCCGATGAGCATTGCGATGTCAGAGGTTTCGTATTTGCGCGCCGAAATGTACTTGGCGGCGCTTGGGTTAGTGACACTCGTCAGTTATGGCGTGGCTTTGTTGGCGCTGGGTTGGACGCAGGCGCGTCAATGAGAGAAGCGACGCATTTGTCCGGCGCAGTTGGAGAATCGCAGTGGCCAAAACCTATCAAAGCGACGTTGCGATCATCGGCGGCGGCATTGCGGGCGTCGTATGCGCATTGCAGCTTCTCGACATGGGCAAATCTGTGGCGATCTACGAGCGGGAAGGCGTGGCGCGCCTAGGCGGCTCGGCTCTGGAAGCCTTTGGAGGCATGTTTTTTGTAGATAGTCCAGAGCAGCGGCGTATGCGGATCGCCGATTCGACAGAACTCGCGTTCAACGATTGGAAGAGTTTTGCGGAATTCGACAAGGGTGCGCTGTGGCCGCAAATGTGGGCCAAGCACCTCGTGGAGCGCTCAACCCCTGATGGCCATGACTGGCTGAAGCAATTTGGCATTCGCTGGTTGCCGGTTGTGATGTGGGTTGAGCGAGGGCAACGCATTCACGGAAACACGGTGCCGCGCTTTCATCTCACGTGGGGTACTGGTCAATTTCTCATTGCGCAGTTGATCAAAGCGATGCGGTCGCATGCGAATGCGGGACGGTTGAGTTTGCGTTGCGGACATCGTGTTGAACGATTTGACATGCATGTCGGCAAGGTCGTCAGTTGCAGCGGGGTGATTGAGGGTGGTGAGGATTTTCGCGGGTCTGCGGAGGCGGTTGTCATTGCGGCGGGCGGCATCGGTGGAAATCTGGAACAAGTCCGCGAGCATTGGTCTCCGGTTGAAGGAATTGAACTGCCGGAGACGCTTTTGCTTGGAACACATCCAGGTTCTGACGGAAGGGCGGTGTGGGCCAGCGAGACGGTTGGCGCGCAGGTCTCCCAGGTGGGCCGCATGTGGAACTATGCGGCAGGCATCCGGCATCCGCGGCCAAGTTGGCCCGGGCATGGCGTGAGTTTGATCCCGCCGAAATCGGCTTTGTGGATTGATGCGTACGGCAAGCGCATGATACCGCCGATGGTTTCGGGGTTCGACACGTTTGATCTGGTACAGCGTGTGTGCACGGCCCCTTTGGGATTTACCTGGCAGATTTTGAACCGGCGCATTGCGCTGACGGAACTGGCGGCGTCAGGTGCCGATTGGAATCCGGCGCTGCGTGAACGGCGAATTGTACGATTTGCGCTGGACATGTTGGTTGGCAATCGGTGGCTGGTCGATGATTTGACCAACAACTGCCCCGATGTGGTGATTGCAGGAACAGTCGAAGAGCTTGCAGTCAAGATGAACGCACTGAAGCCCTCGGCAGCGATCGATGGTCCGGTATTGCGTGGTGAACTTGAACGATTTGATGCGACCGCACGAGCGCCGGATGACG
>JANOFD010000819.1:0-3271 GCA_031413455.1 Rhodobiaceae bacterium | reverse complement strand
ACCGCAAGCAGAACACCCAGCCACCCCGCGGTGGTCAGCCAGACAAAAGTCTGCTCGGGCGTGGGATTAAGGTGGAACGAAACGATCTTCGACTCCCGCAACATGTCGAACGCCGCAAGCACGATGCACATGAACGCGGTTTGCGCCGCCGCCGTGCCGGCCGTTTGGACGATGTTGTTTTGCCAGCGGTCGTAACTCTTGCCCGCGATCAGGCTCAAAATCACGAAGCCGAAGAAAGCGGAGACGACCGAAACATTGGGCCCGAAGCCCAACTTCAAAACCATATAGGGGTAGGAAAGCCCCATGATCGCCGCGACGATGACGGCGGCAAAAATCGACTGCGCCGTCAACTCGGCGCCGCGCACGTGCGACGTCGAACTGGCCTTAGGCGTTTGATCCATTTGAGCGATTCCCCTTGGCGTCACTGCCCCCAACGAAAACCCTAGCGGACCGTGATCGACACAGGCAAAAAATGACCCAAACTCTTGTTGCCCCAATTTAAGGTGAACAAGCCGGAGCCGACGCACGCCGTCGGCGATTGTGACTGCTCGTCGTCGAAGCGAGCGCACATGCAGAAATGAAAATTCATGCAAATTTTTTGTGGTCCGCAAGCACTTCATCGATCACGCGTCGAGACCGTCTTGCTGCACGGGCATTCTCATCCGGCAGTCCGGCAAGTGTGATGAGCGCCTTCCACAGCGCCCAGCCGCGCCCGCGCGCCCACGTCGCGGCGTCGAGCGCTACCGCATCACGAAACGCCTCGCGGCTCTCGCCCGCAAACAGCGTCCAGGCAATCGCCAGATCGCAAGCGGGATCGCCCACCCCCGAACTTCCGAAGTCGATGACGGCGCTGAGCTGGCCGTCTTGAACCAACAGGTTGCCCGCATCGACATCGCCGTGGAGCCAGACGGGTGTGGTGCGCCATGTCGTGGCCAGCGCCGCCTCCCACACTGCGCGCGCGGCGTGCGCATCGATTGTGTTGCCCAGTGCTGCAATCGCTTGCCGCGTTTCGCCGTCATAGGTCGCCACCGGTCCGCCGCGAAAAAAATTATGCGCGCCCGGCGGCGGCCCGCCTTCGGCATCGATCGCGCGCAGCGCGACGAGGAAGTGCGCGAGCGCGAGCGCGAACTGCGCCAAGTCGGTGATGCGCGCCGTGTTGGCACTTTCGCCATCGAGCCAGCGATAGATGGACCAATGCCACGGATAGTCGGTGGACGGAACACCCATCGCCAAGGGCACGGGAATCGGAAGAGGCAGAAGGGTGCCAAGCCGTGGCAACCAATGCTGTTCCTTTTCGACTTGCGCCGCGTAATGCGCCGCACTCGGCAGCCGTGCCGACATATGAGGACCCAGATGAAACGTCCTGTTGTCCCACCCACCGGATGGAACGGGGTTGATCGGAAGGTGCGCCCAATGAGGAAACTGCGCGGCGATCAGGCGTTCGACGAGAGCAACATCGATATGCGCTTCACGGACGGTCATGGCGGTTTGGTTTTCGTATCGGTCATTCGCCAGTATCCACTGTTAATGGGTGACATTGTCCTTCATCTCGCGGGCGAAGGCGGTGCCGGCGAGGAGGTAGTGGGCGCCCGCCCAGATATTCAGCAGGGCCATCGTCAACAGCGCGTAACGCAGGGACTCTTTGCCATACATCGGCGTGAGAAAGTCGCTGAGCATGCCGACGGCCAGCGGCCCGAAACCCAAGCCGATCAGGCTGATAATGAAAATCAGGATGGCCGAGACGGTGGCGCGGATCGATGGCGGGGCCACGCTTTGAATGATCGCCAGGCCGGGACCGTGGTAAAACGCGCCGAAGAAAGTCGCTGGCAAGTAGAACAGCAACGCTGTCATCAGATCGGCCTGCAAATATCCGCAGATGGCCAGTGGCGCTGCGACGAATTTTGCGAGACCTACAATCCAACCCTTCCAGCGCAGGTCTTTGCGCCCGAGGCGGTCGGCCAAATAACCGCCCATTATGGTGCCCACGGCGCCAATGAGGCCGGCGACAGGCCCCAGAATGGCGCCAAGCTCGGCACGCGGCACGGCGAAACTGCGCTCAAGAAAAGGTGCGATCCACATCAGGCCGCCATAGCCCGCGATTGCTGTGAGGGTGAGGCCGATGGTGACGTGACGGCAGGCGCCGGACTGCCACATGAACCGTGCCGCCTCGCGCAACGCCTGCAGTGAGGGCACTTGCGGGCGCGATTCGCCGGCCGCTGCGCCATCGGCCAGCCCACGCTCGGGCTCGCGCACCGTCAGACGAAAGATCACAGCCAGCACCAGCCCCGGCAGACCGACGACGAAGAACGCGGCGCGCCAGCCCCAGAGCGAACTGACGACGCCGCCCGCCAGGAACCCGAAGGTGACGCCAAGGGTGACGCCCAATGAGAATATGCTGAGGGCGCGCGCGCGTTCGTGCTGGGGATAGAGATCGGAGATCATGGAATGGGATTGCGGCGTCGATCCCGCTTCGCCGACGCCCACACCGATGCGCGCCAGCACCAGTTGCGTGTAGTTCGTGGCAAAGCCCGACAGCGCGGTCATCGCGCTCCAGACTGTGATCGCCGCGGTGATGATGTTGCGCCGGTTCGAGCGATCGGCGAGTAGCGCCAGCGGAATGCCGAGTGTGGCGTAAACGAGAGCAAAGGCAAAGCCGGTGAGCACGCCAAGCTGCGTGTCCGACAGCGCGAACTCGGCCTTGATGGGTTCGGCCAGGATGCCCACGATGGAGCGGTCGATGTGGCTGAACATGAAGACCAGCGTCAGCATGAACAGCGTATAGCGCCGGTGGCGCTTGAAAGCGGCGTCCGTGGACCCGAGCGCGCCGGTGGAGGCTGGCGGTGTCGTTACCATCGTTTTCCTCCCGGGGTGTTGCGTGGCCTTCAGCCCAAGACTTGAGCGGACAAAACCATAACCGCTTTGCCGGGGTTTACAATCGGTGTGTGTGTTTGTGTGCAATGTCCAGGACTGTCCCATCACCCCAAGAGTACGGCGAGCGGTGCCGCCCATAATTTGTCGCCGATCGCGATGACCTCGTTCCCGTCGTAAAGAAGGACGCCGAGTGCGAAGTCGTCCCCGGCCGCTTGCGCCAGACGCATCAATCCGCGCGCGTCCTTGGGCACAACCGTCGCCGACGCCTTGACTTCAACCCCGGTCACGCGGCCCGAGGTGTCTTCAAGCACGAAATCGACCTCGTATTGGTCCTTGTCGCGATAGTGCAGAATCTCGAAGGACTGCTTGGCGGCTGCACGCGCGTGTAAAAGTTCTGCAA
>JANOFD010000818.1:0-6857 GCA_031413455.1 Rhodobiaceae bacterium | reverse complement strand
CCCACGGCCTCGGCCACGCTCTCAGACGGCGCCAAACTCGTCGAATGGTCACTGGAAAGGCGAACCGGCGGCGGCCAACAATACGACGATGGTTCCGGCGGCAAATGGACCGCGCAACCCGTCAATCTGCACTGCCGTGTCCGCGTAGAAGCAAACCCCAAAAACGTCGTCACAAGTGCCAAGGTCGATGGCAATCTCGGTGGGTGCAACACGCTGTTTCGCGACAAACATGCTCCCGGCGATAAGGGCTGACGATTAGTCTGGCGTTTGTCCTATGCGGCGTGTGACCGGGACCCCTTTATACGTTGGCCATACCCAGGGTGTGCCCAAGGCACCCGGCCCTTGCGGCGAACATGAGACTCGACGCTCACACGCTCAAAGACGGGCGCAAATATTCTCGACGCATTGCGCGGCATCGGACACAGTCAATCCGCCCCACGCACCTGCAAGCAAAGCATGGCGCGCCCCCGCTACCGGCTTGCCCCATCGCCTGCCTTTTTATGGCTCACCCATCCCTCGCGCACCGATGCACGTCCGCTCAGGCGGCGTCCCATCTCGAAGGCGATGGCTTTCAAGATGAAATAGCGCACGGCTTGCGACGAACCCAATCCCATCGACCAGCGCAACTTGCAAAAGCTAGCCTCTTCCTCTTTGGTCAGGACGGTGTAAATTTTCTTGGAACGGCGGCCTTTTTCCTTCGGTGCCCGACGCATGCTGCGCTCGACCAGGGTCATCATTCGTCGCGAGTCGCTCATTCCAAAATTCCGCTTGGGCTCGCACCACTGCATCGTATGCACGAAAGCAACGAGCTCGCGCCATCGCGCAAAGTACGGCAACGCGAGAACTAATTTCTCAGATCACCAAAGGCGCGCGAAAACCTACCGCACTGTATCCATTCTGTATCCAAACAACAAATCGGCTTTGCTAATTAGACGATAAGCCATTGAAAACAATGGTACACCCGGAGCGATTCGAACGCCCGACCCCCAGATTCGTAGTCTGGTGCTCTATCCAGCTGAGCTACGGGTGCCTTGCGCCAACAGCGCCGCCAAGTTGCGGCACCAAGCGAAAAGAGGCGCGGAACTTATGCCGCGCAGGCCCACGGCGCAAGGCCAGAAAAGTTGACCAGAAAAGCCCGGCCCCGCGCCATTTTGGGGCGCCAGAGGCACTTGCCCGCATTGCAACCGCGCCGGACGGGCTTATTGTCGCCGTGATCGTCGTGGAGTCTGCCACGACCTCTGGGGTAAAAATCATGTCACGTCGCAATTTAGTGCGCGTTTTTCCAAGCCTTGTGCTGTGCGCCGCACTCAGTGCCTGCTCGACGATGAGCGGCAACTTGTTTCCCGATAAGCCTGCCAACCCGGCCGCGCCCACCAACGCCATGCCGCAAGCAGGAACCTCGATCTTCACCCCCGTCGGTGTTGTGCCCGGCGTCAATACCGGCACCCCGCAGTCCGCCCAGATCGTAAGCCTGCGCAGCCGCCTGGTCGCCTTGATCGGCGAAGTCTCGGCGCGCAACGCCACCCTCTCCGAAATCCGGCAACGCGCAGCGGGCGAAGGCGCGCTTTATCGCATTGCCAAAAGCGACCTGAACTCGACCGCAACCCCGAACTCGCAATCGCTGCAAAAGGCGCAGACCGCGCTCGAGCGCTTGTCGGCCGCCACAAATTCGCTCGACGGTGAAATGCGCATCATCGCCCGCGGCTCCGCCGAGTCAAACAAGCTGATGACGGAATCGCTCACCATCCGTGACGGCAATGAAGCAGACCAAAGCCAGCTCAACACCCTGCGCGGTGAAATCGGCCAAACCGCAAACCAGCTCGACCGCATGGTCAACGAAATCTCGAATGAATGGGCAGCGCAGTCCGCCTTCCTCGCCAAGGAACGCGCCACCCTGGCAACTTTAGGCGTAACCCCTTCGGCGGCCGCACCCGCAGCGGGCCAGGCCTCAACGGCCCCGCCGCCCTCGCTCTCAAGCCCGGCTTTCGTCACCATCAAATTCGACCGGCCCAACGTCACCTATCGCGATGCCTTGGCCCAAGCGGTATCGACCGCCAGAAAACGCAAGCCCGATGCAACCTTCGATGTGGTTGGCGTAGCCGCAGGCCGCGCAGTTGTTCCCGACGCGACCGCAAATGCCACCAATGTCGTCAACACGTTGACGAGCCTTGGCGTCGATCCGGTAAAAATCCGGGTCTTCAACGCCTCAAGTCCAGCTATCCAGTCGCACGAGGTGCGCATCTATGCCCGCTGAGTAAAACCGTTCGCATGCACAGTCCGATACGCCACCCAAGGCCCCAGCGCCTTGGCCTCATAAACCCCGCGGCCAACCGCGCGCGCCAGACAGTCAGCTGCCAGCGACCCAAGCATCGAGATCTGGAACGGCAACGGCTCACTAACGGCACGCTCACCCGTCGCAATCACGAACACCACGTCGCCATCAACGGCCGTATGCACCGGGCGCAGCGCACGCGCCAAACCATCCTGCGCCATGATCGCAATCCGCTTGGCCTGCGCCGGGCTGAGCATTGCATTGACCGCAACAACCGCGATCGTCGTATTTTGCATCGGCAGCGGTGGCCGCTTGATGTCGTCAGGCAAGCTCAGTGAGGGGACACCGTGCTTGGGTGGAATTTGACCGCCCATCTCGTTGCTCTGTTCAAACGGCCACGCCCACAACGTCGACGTCCCTGGCATGACCGGCGAGCCAAACGCGTTCACAGCCACAAGGGCACCGATCTCAAACCCGTCATCGGTCACAATCGACGCCGACCCCAGGCCGCCTTTATACGCCCCCGCACGCGCCCCATATCCGGCACCTGCATTGCCCAACGCGAAATCTTCCGCCGCCGCTTCGCAAGCAGCCACCCCAAGCGTGCGGTACGGCGGTTCTTGTCCCCAGTTCTTGTTGCCGCCATTGGTCAGATCGAACAAGATGGCCGCAGGCACGATCGGCGCAACCATCGGCGCCCCGGCCAGCCGGTATCCGCGCCCCGAATGCGCCAACCAATTGGTCACTGCACCTGCCGCATCCAGCCCAAACACCGAACCTCCCGACAGCACAATGGCGTCGATCCCGACATTCAGCCCTTCCGGCAACAGCGCCTCGGTTTCACGCGTCCCCGGCGCGCCGCCACGTACATCGACCGCGCCAACCGCGCGGCCCTCGGCTAGGATCACCGTCACACCGGTCATGGCGGTGGTGTCTTCGCCATTGCCGACTTTGATGCCACGAACATCAGTAATGAGATTGCGGGAGCCCGGACCTATCATGCGCACAACGCTAACGCTGCACGCGGCACTTCGCAAATCGCTAGTGATCGCCTTAACACTTTTCACGTGGACAGCCGCAAGCGCAGACCTGCCACGCGGTTCCGTCATCGTCGCCTCGCACCCCCTCGCCACCGACGCCGGTCTTGATATGATGCGCAAAGGCGGCAGCGCCGTCGATGCCGCCATCGCCGCCCAATTGGTCATGAGCCTTGTTGAGCCGCAATCATCGGGCATCGGCGGCGGACTGTTCCTGGTCTCTTGGCAAGCCAAGTCGAAGAAGTTGGAAACCTACGATGGCCGTGAAACAGCGCCCAAGTCCGTCACGCCGAACCTGTTCCTCGCCGCCGACGGCAAGCCTCTAAGCTTTGTCGATGCCGTCGTCGGCGGAAGATCGGCCGGCGTACCCGGCGTCATCGCAACATTGTGGCTCGCCCACAAAGAGCATGGAAAATTGCCTTGGGCAGATCTCTTTCAACCGGCAATCGCGCTCGCTGACGCCGGATTTCCCGTGTCGCCACGCCTGGTGAAAGTCATCGCGATGGTGCCTTCACTCGCGCTGATCCCGGACACTGCGGCCTATTTTCGACCGGGCGCCAAAGCACTGGCAGCGGGCGATATCCTCAAGAACCCGGTCTACGCGCAAACCCTTCGCACCATCGCCGCCAAAGGTCCCGACGGTTTCTACAAAGGCGCGGTCGGCCAGACAATCGTTGATGCAATTGTCAAAGCCCCGCGCGGCGCAGTCGCCCTGACATTGAACGACTTGGCCTCATACAAACCCAAAAAGCGCCAGCCCGTCTGCGGCACTTATCGCGCCTACAAGATTTGCGGCATGGGGCCACCAAGCTCAGGCGGGGTGACCTCGCTCCAGATTCTGAAAATGTTGGAACGCTTTGACATCGCCAGCATGACGCCCGTGTCAGCACAAGCCATCCACGTTTTTGCGCAGGCCCAACGCCTGGCCTTCGCCGACCGCGCCGCCTATCTTGCCGACCCTGACTTTGTCAGCGTTCCGCTCAAAGGCTTGCTCAACCCCTCCTATCTCGCGCGGCGCTCGCGCCTCATCTCGTTGACATCGGTGTTGGCACAAGTCCAGCCCGGCAACCCAAAAGGCGCTGATCGAACCTTACGCCGCCTGCGCATCCCCGACAACTCAAAGCCTTCAACAGCCCACATCAGCATCATTGATCGCAACGGCAATGTGGTGTCGATGACCACCACCGTTGAAGGCCCCTTCGGCAGCCACCTGATGGCGGGTGGTTTCATCCTCAACAACCAGCTCACCGATTTCAACTTCGAGCCGCGCACCGACAATCGCCGCTTTGCCAACGCACCTCAACCCGGCAAGCGCCCACTGTCTTCAATGGCGCCAACGCTGGTGTTCGACGCCAAAGGCAAACTCTTCGCCGTCATGGGCTCACCCGGCGGCTGGCGCATTATTCCCTATGTCACCAAAACTCTGATCGGGATGATCGACTGGAAAATGGACACCGTCTCGGCGATCGCACTCCCCAACATCGCCAGCCGCACGGGGCCTATCGAAATTGAAGATGGCAGAGGACTTGAATCAGTCGCCGGCGAACTAAAATCGCTGGGCCACGAAGTCAAGTTCATTGAACAGACAAGCGGCCTGAACGGCTTCCGCGTCACGGCTCAGGGCATCGACGCCGCTGCCGACAAGCGGCGCGAAGGATCCGCCGCTGCAGATTAGTCAATCATGGCGGCCAACCCGCGAAAGGCGAGATCCTTCGCCGTCACCAGATAACACGGAATCGGTGCAAGGAAGTGGCGCATCCGCCCCTTGGCCTCAAAGCGATGACGAAACAACTTGGCGTCGAACAGATCGCCCCATTGGGCAACAATGCCACCAGCAATGTAAACCCCGCCACGTGCTCCCAACGTGAGTGCCACATTACCCGCAACACTGCCAAGCCATGCCGTGAACTGCGATACCGCTTCAACCGCCACCGGATCACTCAGGGTTTTCGCCGCCCGCGCGATGTCATGGGCGATGGGCTTTTGCTTGCGGTTCACACCATCCAGTGCCGCAATCGCCAGATACAAAGTCTCAAGCCCCGGTCCCGACAGCACCCGTTCGACCGACACGTGCCCATACTCGCGCATCAACTGATAGACTATCGCAAGTTCGCGCGCATTCGTCGGCGCCAGATCCGCGTGCCCGCCTTCACCCGCGGCAACCAGCCACTGGCCGACGCCGTCAAAGACAGCACTTGCCACACCCAGCCCAGTACCCGGCCCAAGAGCCACCTTTGGCGCGCCGGCCAACGGCTCGCCTCCACCGATCTGAAAGAGATCACCGCCACCCAGTCCAGGAACCGCGCGTGCAACCGCCTCAAAGTCATTGACCAGCACAACGCGCGAAGCGCCCGTCGCCAGTGAAATATCGTCCAGTGCAATCTTCCAGGTGCAATTCGTAAGTTCGATCCGACCATCAATCAGCGGACCCGCCGCACAAATGCCCGCTGCCGGAATGGGAAACGAGAGCCCCGCGACGCCGGCATAGTCCTGTACCGCAGACTCAAAGTCGGGATAAAGGGCTGTCAGCCAGGCTTCGACAGCCGTGATTTTTCCCTCAGCCGTCAGCGTCGCGAAGCGCACATTTGTGCCCCCAATATCCGCAAGCACAGCCTTGATAGATCTCATGCCACATCACCCGGCAGCACTATGGCGTCTGGAATGGTAATCCGGAAAGTCGTACCGCCAGCGCCGCTCTGTGTCACCACAACATCGCCGCCATGGCCGCGCGCCAATTCGCGCGCAATGGCCAGACCAAGCCCACTCCCGCCAGCCCGGCCAGTGCGGGAGAACGGCTCGAACAGGTGGTCGCGAGCAGCATCAGTTATGCCGGGACCGTTATCCGAGAGGTCAATAGCAACCATGCCGTTGGACCGCTGCGCCGAAAGTGTCACCGCGCCACCGGCTTTGCCGTCTAACGCCTGAACTGCGTTGCGCCCGATATTGACCAACGCGCGCAGCAACTGCTCGCCGTCCGCATCTACCCGCAAGGCCGGATCAAATGAATTCGTCCACGAAATTTGCTCTCCGCCCGCAGCGAGCGCCGCGTGCATCGCCTCTTCCGCCAATGGAAATAGATCCTGCCGCAGGCGCCGCGGCGGCGACTCCTCCGCCCGGCCATACTTCAGAGAAGTGGTCGCCAACGCGATCGCCCGGTCAATCGATTGCATCAAGCGCGGCGCCAAAGCCTTCACCGCCGGATCTTGGCTGTTGGCCAGCCGGTCTGACGCCAGCTGCGCCGTCGCCAGAATGTTGCGCAGATCATGCTGAATTTTGGCAACCGCCGTCCCCAGAGCCGCCAGATGCGCACGCTGCTGCAAGGCCTGCCGCAACTCGCTCTGCATCGTCGCCAACACACGCTCCGCCTGTCCGATTTCGTCGGTCCGCTTGCTTGGAACAATGATGCGTTGCACATCATTCGGCTTCTCCTGGAAACGCACCATGGACTGCGTGACCGCTTTCATGGGACGGACAAACAGAAAATACAAAGATGTAAAGACCAGACCGGACGTGAACAACGCGATCATCAGCGACAAAGCAAAAATGCG
>JANOFD010000817.1:0-1878 GCA_031413455.1 Rhodobiaceae bacterium | reverse complement strand
GGGCCACCAAATCAAATCCTTCGCCGGTGAGGGCCGCGTGGCGCCGCACTCCATCGTTCAGGCCGGCGACGCAGGCCCCTGGATCACAGCCATAGATGATCCGGTCCTGGCGCAACTCTTTGTGCAGGAACAACCGCGCCTGAGCCCGCAAAGTGAAAAAAGCCCCACCACCACACCTGCTGTGACGCGCGAGAAAACACCTCGGCCTCGGACTGAAACCTCAAACTTCGTCATTATCGCCGAACTGCGAGGCTTGGGATCAAATGGACTGCATGCGGCAATGGCAAAGCTGGGCGAGTTCTACCGGCTCACGCCAACAGTTTGGCTGCTTCGCTCCAGCAGGTCACCCGGTACAATTCGCAACGAGCTTGTCCCTCACATTTCCCGCACAGACCGCCTGTTTGTGGTCGATGCTGCCCAGGGTCGCACTGCATGGTTCAATTTGGGACCCGAAGCCGACACCCAGGTCCGCAAACTATGGCACCCCGGGCCAGAAAATAGCTGATAAATCCACTTTCAGAACGTGACAGAGCCAAGGCACTCCAGCTAGTTTGCTCTATCGTTATTGATGGAGCCGAAGCCCCAAATGGACTTGCAAGAGACTACCGCTGATCGCGCCTTTCGCGACGAGGTGCGTGCCTTTATTGCCGCCAATTTGCCCAAAGACCTCAAGGAAAAATCTGAAGCCGGCTACCGCATGCACGTCGCCGACGGTCAGCGCTGGCACAAGATACTCGCTAATCATGGCTGGGGTGCTCCAGGATGGCCCAAAGAAATCGGCGGCTGCGGCTGGGAGCACGGACGCCAGTACATTTGGGAAGAAGAGATGGCCCTCGCAGGCTGCCCGCCCTTGTCGCCCTTTGCCGTAAAAATGGTCGGCCCCGTTATCGCAGCCTTCGGCACGTCGGAGCAGAAAGCGCGCTTCTTGCCCTCAGCCGCCAATGGCGAACATCTCTGGTGTCAGGGCTACTCGGAACCCAACGCCGGCTCCGATCTGGCGACCCTGCGCACAACGGCGGTTCAAGATGGCAATCACTACGTGGTCAACGGAGTAAAAATCTGGAATTCCTACGGCCATCAAGCCGACTGGATGTTCGCGTTGGTTCGCACATCAACTGCCGGCAAGTCGCAGGAAGGGATCACCGTCCTGCTCATCGACATGAAGTCGAAGGGCATCTCTCACCGTCCGATTATCACCATTGATGGGTCGCACATCTTGAACGAAGTGCGCTTCGACAATGTTGAAGTGCCGCTCGACAATCGTATCGGCGAGGAAAACAAGGGCTGGACTTATGCCAAGTTCCTGCTCGGCAACGAGCGAGCCCTGATCGCGCAGATCTCGCAGTCGACCAAACTGGTGCGCCAAATCAAAAAGGTGGGTCTCCAGGAATTCACCGATGGCTCACCGCTCATTGACGAAAGCGACTTTCGCGCCAAGCTTGCCACCATCGAAGTCGAACTCGAAGCGCTGCGTGTCACCAACCAGCGTGTTCTGTTCGAGGCCAAGACCGGTTCGGCGGGCAACGGCGGCGCAATTTTGAAGTCGAAGGGCACCTTCATCAGTCAAGCCCTCAGTGAACTTCTACTGGAAGCTGTGGGCTATTACGGCTCGCCCTGGCAGATGGAGGCACTGGAACAAGGCTGGAACCAACCCCCGGTTGGTCCGGGCTACGCAAAAAATGCCATGCCGCTCTATTGCCGCCAGCGCGCAAATACGATTGAAGGGGGCACAGAAGAGATTCAAAAGAACGTCATCGCAAAACAGGTTCGACATCTTTACCTTTAGAATGTAAAAATATCAAAATAGGTGTTGATTTATCTATTGTTTCCAATAAAAGCACATTATCAAGTATGTCATTTTTATACAGTTTATCAAAT
>JANOFD010000816.1:0-3995 GCA_031413455.1 Rhodobiaceae bacterium | reverse complement strand
GCCCGATGATCCGTTCTATGCGGCGACGTTGAAAGCCTATTTCCCGACAGAGGCGGGCAGCAAATATCCCAAAGGCCTTGCGGCGCATCGTTTGAAACGTGAAATCGTGGCGACCATGCTTGCCAATGATCTGGTCAATCGCGGCGGGCCGGTGTTGATGCATCGCCTGAAAGAGGCGAGTGCCAGTGAGGCGCCGGCGCTGGCACGCGCCTATACGATTGCGCTGAATGCCTTTGGCATCGAAAAACTGGCCGCCCGCATCAATGCACTCGACAACAAAGTTGCGGCCGAGGTGCAAATCAAGATGCACACGATGCTGGCGCTGCACATTCAACGGCAAACGCTGTGGTTTCACCGGCACATTCCGGCTGCAACGGCAATTGCAGATGCGATCAAGCCTTATGCTTTGGGCGTTGAGAAACTTCGCGGGACGTTTTCGACTTTGGTGTCGGACGCGGAAGGCAACGCCATCAGGGCTACGATTGCCGAATTGCGGGCGGCGGGTGTGCCAGATGATCTGGCCGACGACATCGGCGCCCTGGCCGCTATAGGTGCCACACCTGATATTGCGCGGCTGTCGAGTGCAACGGGCAAACCGCTGGACATGGTGGCGGGCGCTTATTTTGCGGCATCGCGGACCATTGGCGTCGACCGCTTGCGGTTGGCGGCTGAACGGATGAATTTGCCCGAGCACTGGGACAGGCTGGCGGTGCGGCGCTTGATTGACGATCTGTTCGTGCACCAGCGCGAGTTGGCGCTGCGGGCCTTGAAGACGGCGCCGGGCAACGGTGATCGCGCGTCGGGCAATGCTGCCGTTGCGTCCTGGGCAAAGGAACATCACGAGCAGGTGGACCGGGTGGCGACGCTGGTGTCGGAACTGGAGCGCTCGGGCACGTTCACAGTGGCGCGCCTGACGCTGGCTGCAGGTCAGATACGCGATTTGCTGAACGCTTAGGCGGACTTTAAGACGATTGCGCCGAGGGCCACGATGAGCGCGCCAGCGATGCGGCGCGCGCCGGCGGTTTCGCCGAACAGCAGCATGCCGATGAGGCCTGCGAAAACCACGGAGGTTTCGCGAAAGGCGCTGACACCTGCGATGGAGGCAAAAGTCATCGCCCATAACACCAAGCCATAAGCTACAAATGAGAGCGTGCCGCCGAATACTGCGCGCCGCCAATGTTGGCTTGCGTAAGCCACGATCTTGCCGCGTCTGAGGATGGCTGACATTGCCAAAGAGGCGAGCCCTACGGCGAAGAAGACCCAGCCATTGTAGGCGAGCGCGCTGCCGGACACGCGAACGCCGATGCCGTCTGACATGGTGTAGAGCGTGATGGTGACGGCGACGATGGCGGCCAGTCCAGTGCCCTTGAGGTGGGCGCCGGCGCTTAAGCCTACGGTGAGAATACCGGCGCTGATGAGGCCAATCCCTGCGGCGGCGAGCGGCGTTGGCACTTCGCCGATGGTCAGCGCTGCTAGGACCGTAATCATGATCGGCGGCAGTCCGCGCGCGATTGTGTAGACGTGGCTGAGTTCGCCCAACTCGTAGGCGCGCGCGAGGTAATAGACGTAAGGCAGATGGAGCGCTGCGGTCAGTGCAATCCAGGGCCAGGCTTGCGGATTGATTGCAGGCGCGAACAGTGTTGTGACCAATCCGATGGCGCCCGCGACACCAAAGAGCAGAGCGGCGTCGAGCAAGCGATCATTGCCCGCTTTCAAGCCGGCGTTCCAAAGCGCGTGCAGTACGGCGGCTGCGAGTGCGGCGGCGGCCGCTTCCCAAGGCAAGGTCATGGGCGATCAGTTTCATTGGGATGGCACCCGCGTCAAGGCACTCGCTTGTCGTGTGGGAACGTGCATAGATTGTTCATGACCGATTTGAAGCTTGGATATGTCGAGCGTTGGACAAACTTGCCTGAGGGCGTGTCAGCGAGCGGTGGTGCCGTTGCCTCGCCCCTTGGCCAATGGGCATGGGCGTGGTTTGAAGGGGCGCGCAACCCGCATGTGTTGCTGATCACGATCTATATTTTTGCGCCTTATTTCGCGCAGCATTTGATGAGCAATCCGGTCGCCGGCCAGGCTTTATGGGCCGATTTGAATACTTTGTCGGGCGTTATCATCGCCATCGTTGCGCCTTTCATGGGGGCGATCGCCGATGCGGGCGGGCGGCGCAAACCTTGGTTGTTCGTGTTCTCCGTGATTTTGGGCCTGACGGCGGCAGCATTGTGGTTCGCCCTGCCTGACGAGCAAGGTTTACCTTTTTTTGCGATCTGCGTGTTGCTGGTCGTCACTTTTGCTTCGTTCGACTTCACGGCGGTTTTTCACAACGCCATGCTGCCGACGCTGGTGCCGGAGAGGCGCGTTGGCGCATTGTCGGGGCTGGGACTGGCGCTGGGTAATTTCTCGGGCGTCGTGTTGCTGGTGTTTATGCTGATCTGTTTTTCGCTGCCGGGCGTTGTCGACTGGCCGTTTGTGCCTGCAACGCCCTGGTTTGGCGTCGATCAAGCGGCGCACGAGCCGGAGCGGCTGGTCGGGCCGCTGTTTGCGGTGTGGTTTTTGTTGCTGGGGCTGCCGTTGATCTTTTTCACGCCCGATCAACCGCGCGTGACACTGGGCCCGGTCGAGGCGGTGAAGCGCGGCACGCTTTCGCTGGTGCGCACGGTGCGAAGCCTTCGGAGTTATAAAAATGTCACGACCTATCTTGTGGCGCGGATGATCTACAATGACGGGTGCAACGCCATTTTGATATTCGGCGGCATTTATGCGGCGACCACGTTTGCGTGGGGGACGCTGGACATGCTGGTTTATGGCGTGATCTTGAGTATCTTTGCGACGTTTGGTGGTGTTTTTGGTGGCTGGCTTGATCACACATTCGGATCGCAGCGCGGGATCTTGATATCGGTTGCGGGGACGATGGTTGGACTTGTGCTGTCGCTGTCGATGCGGCCCGATACAATTTTGTTTTTCATTGCGTACGACACGGCATTGCCGCCGGTGCATGGGCTTCCGTTCTTTAAGAGTTGGCCTGAGATCATCTATCTGGCGATTGTGATTATCATCGCGATTTTCATTACGGCGTCCTATGCCAATAGCCGGACGATGCTGGCGCGCATTGCCCCGGCGTCGAAGATGACGGAGTTCTTTGGGCTCTATGCGCTGTCCGGTACGGCGACGGCGTTTCTGGCGCCGTTTGTGGTGGCCCGCGCGACGGAATGGTCGGGCAACCAGGCCATTGGGCTTGCGTCTATCCTGGGCCTGCTCGGGATTGGGTTTGTGATCATGCTGTTCGTGAAGAACGAGCGGGCGGTTGCCGTCGAATGATCAATGCCTGAAGTGCCTCATGCCGGTGAAGACCATGGCGAGACCACGTTCGTCGGCGGCGGCGATGACTTCGTCGTCGCGGATCGAGCCGCCGGGCTGGATGATGGCGGTGGCACCTGCTTCGGCGGCAGCGATGAGGCCGTCGGCGAAGGGGAAAAAGGCGTCGGAGGCGACGACTGAGCCTTTGGCGAGCGATTGCGTGAGGCCGGCTGCCTTTGCTGCTTCTTGCGCTTTCCAGGCGGCAATGCGGGCGCTATCGATGCGGCTCATTTGGCCGGCACCGATGCCCGTGGTGGCGCCGTCTTTGGCGTAAACAATCGTGTTCGATTTCACGTGTTTGGCCACGCGGAAGGCAAAGCGCAGATCGGCCAGCTCGGCCTCGCTGGGGCTGCGCTTCGTCACCACCTTCAGGTCCATATCGTCGACAACCGCGTTGTCGCGATTCTGGACCAGGAAGCCGCCGGCCACCGTGCGCAGCGACAGGCCGGGGTTGCGCGGATCGGGCAAGCCACCGGTGACAAGCAGGCGCAGGTTCTTCTTGGACGCCACGAGGGCAATCGCCTCCTCTGTCGCGGCGGGCGCTATGATCACCTCTGTGAAAATCTCGACAATCTTCGCGGCGGCCTCCGCATCGAGCATCTGATTGAGCGCGATGATGCCGCCAAATGCCGAAACAGGAT
>JANOFD010000815.1:0-3513 GCA_031413455.1 Rhodobiaceae bacterium | reverse complement strand
GTTTCCGCCGAACGGATGCGGCGGGCATACTCATCGAGGAAGGCTTGTCCACGCGAGGTGTCGCGTACGGCTTTTTCCAATGATTCAAAAAAGTTGACCGGCTGGGCGATTTGAACTGCAGACATGTGTGTAGTCCTAGTTCGGCTTAGCCGGTGTCAATACGGAGTTGATCTTCTGTTGCAGGGTTGCTGCATTGAAGGGTTTGACGATGTAATTATCGACGCCCGCCTTCTTGGCGGCGATGACGTTCTCGGTTTTCGATTCGGCGGTGACCATGATGAATGGCGTCGTCTTGAGCTTATCATCGGCGCGGACTTGCTTGAGCAGGTCATAACCCGTCATCGGCTCCATGTTCCAGTCGGAGATGACCAAGCCATAGTGCGCTGAGCGCAGTTTTGCGAGGGCGTCGCCGCCATCTGCGGCTTCATCGATTTCCGTGTATCCGATCTGCGTGAGCAGGTTGCGGATAATGCGGCGCATTGTGCTGTAATCGTCGACGACTAGAACTTTCATGAGACACCCCGAAGACTTTGATTGCGCTTTCTTCAACGCGTGGCACACCATAATCCCGGAGCTGTTTCAGATTGGTTGATACTATGAATTTACCCAATGGTATGGTCACGGTGTAGCCGAGGAGGTTACCGACGTGTAAATTCGGCCGCGCAATGAAAGGAAAAGATTGTGAGTTTGCAAGGAAAAGACGTTGTCGTGACAGGTGCAACGGATGGCATTGGAAAAGTCACGGCTCGGGAACTGGCCAGGCTGGGCGCGAAAGTTACCCTGGTTGGGCGCAATGCTGCCAAGGGCGACAGCGTGGTTCGTGAATTGCGCGCCGTGACGGGCAACGATGACATTCACTTCGTGCGGGGCGATCTTTCGTCACGAAAGGGAGTGCAGCACGTGGCTGACTCACTGAAGGAGCGGTTGAAGCATGTGAATGTGCTGGTGAACAATGCGGGTGCAATGTTTCAAAAGCGCATCGTGAGCGAAGATGGAATTGAGCAGACATTAGCGCTCAACCATCTGGGCTATTTTTCCCTGACGGCCTTGCTGCTGGATCTTCTGAAGGCGGCTGGCACGGCGCGGGTTGTGAATGTTGCGTCGGCGGCGCATCTGGGGGCGCAGTTAGACCTTGATGATTTGCAGAACGCCAAGCGGTATTCAGGCTGGACGGCGTATGGTCAATCCAAACTTGCCAATATCTATTTCACCTACGCTCTGGCGCGGCGGTTGGACGGCTCGGGCGTGAGTGTGAATTGCCTGCATCCGGGATTTGTTGCATCGGCCTTTGGCAACAACAACGGCGGGTGGTTGCGGGTTGCCATCGGACTGGCGAAGTCGGTTGCTGCAATCTCGCAGGACAACGGTGCCAAGACGAGTGTTTACATTGCGAGTGCGCCGGAGGTTGAAGGTGTGAGCGGTCAATATTTCGACAAGTGCAAGGCGGTGAAGTCTTCGCCCATATCTTATGACGAGGACATTGCGCGCGAGCTGTGGACGGCGAGCGAGAGGCTGAGCGGCCTAACCTTCAAATAGGCTCCAACCGCCTCTGCCTGAGATGCCTCTGATCATGAGGTAGAGCAGCAGGCCAATCGGGCCAACGACAAGCGTCACGAGCAGGCAGGGTACGACGATGAGGTGGTGCAGGCCCACACGCTGCGCGTCGCGGGCCTGCCAGGCGCCGATGAAGAGGTCGAAAACCAGATAATGGGCCCAGCCGGCGACAAGGGCGGTTTCGACGGAGAAAACTTTTGAAAGGCCTTGCAGCGTCATGAAGCTGGCGCCTTCGGGCATGGGGGTGGGGCCCGCGAGGGCCGTTGCCAAAAGCCAGGCGTAGGTGACGCCAAGCACAAGCGGTATAAGTACCGAATGCACGAGGATCTCTGTGAGTTTCGCATGCGGGAGAATTATGAGCAGGGCCCAAAACGGCAGAACACCAAAGTTCAGCACGGTGAACATGGTGTCAGCAGTCAAGTTCGCGAGTTGCGGCATTGGCTTTATACGATCCGGTCGCAGGTGGACGCACTATAGCGTGGTTTCAGGCCGCTCGCAAAACAGTGCGCGTTTTATGCTTAACCGAAACGGCGTTTGAGCCAATCGATCATCACACGGTTGAGCTCGTCGGGCTTTTCGGTCTGAGTCCAGTGGCCGCAGTTCTTGATCAGGTGTTTTTCCAGATCTGGCACGAAGGCCTCCATCCCGTCAGCGAGAGACGGGCGCAGAACGATGTCGTTTTCCGCCATCACCATCAGCGCCGGGCAATCGACCCTTTGCGTCACGCCCTCCATTGAATGCCAATTGCGGGTGAAATTGCGATACCAGTTTATGCCGCCGGTAAAACCTGTGCGGGTGAATGCTTTCACGAAGAAGTCTTGTTCCTCTTGGCTGTGCAGAGGTTCACCGGGCCACAGGCCTTCGTCACTTTGCAGGGCGTGAACGAGCGCAAGGTTTCGTTCTTCCGCCGGGCGCTTGTCGAACTCGGCGATGGTCATGCCGGTCCTGCGATAGAACAGGCGCAGCGTTTTACCCGGATCGGCGGCCAGCGCCGCATCGGCGACGCCGGGCTTCTGGAAATAGACAATGTACATGTCCTCGCCGTAGGCGGCGCGCATAAGAGCGATGGGGTCCATCGGGGCGCGCGGCAGGAACGGGGTGTTGACGCCGATGACACCGGCGACGCGGGTTGGGTGCAGCAGCGGCATTGCCCAAGTAACTACTCCACCCCAATCGTGGCCAACGAAGACTGCCTTTTCAATCTCCAGCGCATCGAGCATGCCTACGAGATCACCTGTCAGGTGATGGATATCGTAGGATTCGATGGCTTGCGGCTGATCGGTGTTTCCATAACCGCGTTGATCGGGGGCGATGGCGCGGAAGCCCGCTGCGGCGATGGCCGGTATCTGGTGGCGCCAGGCATAAGCCAATTCCGGGAAGCCGTGGCACATGATAACGGGGACGCCTTGACCCTGCTCGTAGAGCGCCATGCGGATGCCGTTCGTTTCGACGGTGCGGGGTGATTTCCAGTTGACGGACATGAGTGCTTCCCGTTCGGGTTAGACGGATTGAATGAGGCCAAGGCTTGAGAGCATTTCGGTGCGCCCGGGTCCGAGTTTCGGCGGGTACAGCGCGCGCTTGAAGCGCTTGGGCGTCGCCCACGTCAGAAGCACGCGTAAAACGATCAACGGTTGCTTGAGCCAGGTGGTGGGTGTTTCCAGCATGTGAAACGCTTTCATGATGGCGCGATAGACGCTGATGTTTGAGCGGGTGGCTGGCCCCACGGCGTCCTCGGCGAAGCTTTTGATCAGGCGCGCCTTCAGGCGCGGCTTGTAGCCGGGCTGTTGCTCATTGTACGCTCGGCGGATCGCGCCCAAATCCTGCTTGACGATGGCGTCCCAGAAGGGCCGCAGGGTCTGGCGAGACCGCTTGTCAAATTCGATTGCGCGCATATGGGCGTCCGCGGTTTGATCCAAAACCTCACCCAGAATGTGTGCGTGCACGACGGCCGACGAGCAG
>JANOFD010000814.1:0-6776 GCA_031413455.1 Rhodobiaceae bacterium | reverse complement strand
TGCTCGCCATAAAATTCTTGTTATAGAGTCGAGTCTAATAATAGATATTGATCGCAACTTGTGCGTCTGCGAGAAGGATCGCATGTCGAGCATCTCCGAACCACTCATCTCGCGCCGCGAACGCAAGAAGCGTGACACGCGTAAACGCATCCTTGATGCCGCCATGATGCTCATGGCCAACACCCCCTACGATCAAGTTCGCATCGAAGACATCTGCGCCGCCGCAGATGTCGCGAATGCTACGTTTTTCCTGCATTTTGCAAACAAATCAGCGCTTGTGCTTGCCTTCAACGATGAAGTGGCGCTCAAGATCACATCGCAGCTTCTGGAAGCGAACTCGCCATCGCCGGAGCGCTTGAAACAACTATTGACTGTGTACCTGGCCGAATGGGGATCGCATCGCCACTTGATGCGCCAAATCGTTCTTGAATTCATCGGCCAACCGAACGTGGGCGCTGTGTTCAACGAAGTCTCGCCCGGGCTGCTTGAATTAGTCAGCAATATCATTCGAACCGGACAAGCTTCCGGTCAATTTTCTACGAGAATAACCCCGGAAACTGGCGCATTAGCCCTCGTTGCCGCCTGGAACGCTATTGCCATCAGTTGGGCAAAAACCGGTGACACAAGGCACGCCTCTGATGCCCACTGGCAGACATTGGACGTATTTCTCCAAGGACTTTTGTCTCGCGACGCACTGTCGCAGGTCAAACTCTAGCCAAATAAGGTGAGTAAAACAACGATTTTTCACTAGCAAATTGAACAATATAATACAAATTATGGACTTATTGTGCACTGCACCATTGACTGAAACTCTATTTTCTTATATGCACTTGCGAAGTGACTTTGTGCACCGCATATAAAAAGCGGTACGGCATTAACCAGATGAAATTCTCAGATATTTCTTTGGTCGCTGTGAGTCAATAAAGCAACAGCGGTCAAACGCTGTGAAAAGGGTCAGGAAACCTAAGGGCAATAATTATGGAACAACTTTCGGGATTGGACTCTGCGTTCCTCTATTTGGAAACGTCGCGCACGCCGATGCATATCGGCTCGATCGCGATCTACGATCCGTCGACCGCGCCAAATTCTTTCGTACGCTTCAAAGACATTCTGAATTTCATCGAGCAGCGATTGCATCTGGCAAAAAGTTTCCGCCGCAAACTCGCCAACGTGCCCCTCAGCCTCGACTATCCCTATTGGATCGACGATCCGGATTTCGATCTCGAATATCACGTACGCCACATCGCGTTGCCGCAACCGGGCGACTGGCGCCAACTCTGCATTCAGGCCTCCCGCCTGCACTCGCGCCCTCTCGATCTGTCGAAGCCGCTGTGGGAATTTACGGTCATCGAAGGCCTGAACAACGTTCCCGGCGTGCCGAAAGGCTCCTACGCCATAGTTTCAAAAATTCACCACGCCGCGATTGACGGCGTATCCGGTGTCGAAATCGCAAACGCGATTCACAGCATCGACCCCGCCGGCGCGATTGCAAGCCCTGAAAAACCATGGATCCCCGAACGCACACCGACATCCGTTGAACTCCTCGGCAGGGCACAGGTCAACACGCTGGCGACACCTATCCGCCTTGCACGAACCATCATAAAGTCCGCCCCCGGCATCGCCCGCATGATCGGCGGTCTGACTCGCGGAAAATTGCATACGACATTCGGGCGCGTGCCCCGCACCCGCTTCAACGGGTCCGTCACGATGAACCGCGTTGTCGACGGCCGCGATTTCTCGCTTGCCGAGATCAAGGACATCCGAACGAGGCTGCCCGGTGCCACCGTCAATGACGTTGTGGTCGCCGTTGTCGGCGGCGCCATGCGCAAATATCTCAAAGGCATCAACGAACTCCCGCGCGAGTCGCTGGTTTGCATGGCACCCATCTCCGTTCGCCAGCCCGGCGAAAAGTCCTCGCTCGGCAATCAGGTCAGCGCCATGACAATCCCGATCGGTACCCACATCGCCGATCCGTTTGGCCGCCTGCAATTCGTCCACGAGGAAGCCGAAGCATCGAAAGCACTGACCAATGCCGCCGGCGCGCGCCAGATGGCCGAATACTCTAGTTTCATGCCATCAACGCTTACCGGCCTCGCCGCGCGCCTTTACGTGCGTTTGGGTCTGGCTAACCGCATCGCCCCGATGTTCAACACCGTCATCACCAACATTCCAGGGCCGCCTGTGCCCCTCTACATGAACGGCGCCCGCTTGGTGACACAATACGGTCTGGGACCGGTCTTCGAAGGCATGGGCATCATCCATCCGGTCTTCAGCTATTGCGGCCGCATCACCATTTCGTTCACCTCTGATCGCAGCATCATTCCTGATCCCGAAGTTTATGCAAACTGTCTGCAGGAATCGTTTGAAGAAATGAAAGCCGCAGCAATGAAAAAACCGGTCGCGGTCGCGAAAGTCGAAGCCGTGCCCGCGACGCCCATTGCTGAAGCGGCGCCGGCGAAGAAATCAAAACCCCGCAAGCGCAAACCAAAACTGACACTCGTGTCGGCCGCAGAGTAAGCACGGATCACCATGCCGCAAATTCACGCCAACAATCTGACGATTGAGTACGAAGTGACCGGACCCAAAGACGGCCCGGCGCTTGTGCTCATCATGGGCCTTGCGGCACAAATGACGTTTTGGCCCGACGCGATGATCAAGTCGTTCGCAGATGCAGGCTTTCGCGTCATCCGGTTTGACAACCGCGACATCGGCTTGACCTCGAAATTTCACGGTAAGCGCGCACCCAACCCAATAGCTCAAGTCGCGGCCCGCTTCTTCGGCGTCAAAGGACTCGCACCCTACACGCTGCACGACATGGTGGCCGATACCGTTGGCCTGCTCGACGTGCTCAAAGTAAAGCAAGCCCACATTGTCGGCGTTTCCATGGGCGGCATGATTGCCCAATTGATGGCTGCGACCCATCCCAAGCGCGTCGCCTCGTTGACTTCGATCATGTCTGGAACCTTGAACCCAAGGCTGCCCGGGCCCAACCCGCGCCTGGCAATGAACTTGTTCCTCAGCAAGCCAACTGACAAATCGCGTGACGCCCTGATCGGCCGCACAATCGCAATGTGGAGCCTCATCCGCACCCCCGATCCCGATGATGATCACAGCGAACTCAAGACCAAAATCGCCAATGGATTCGACCGCTCGTATTACCCCTCCGGCGTCCGGCGGCAACTTGCCGCAATCATTGCGACGGGCGATTTGCGTCCCCATATCAGACAAATCACCTCGCCCACGTTGATCATCCACGGCTCGAAAGATCCGCTGGCATCGGTCGAGGGCGGCAAAGACTCGGCGCGCAACATCAAAGGCGCACGGCTCGAAAATCATCGAAGGCATGGCCCACGACCTGCCGAAAAAGTTTCTACCGCGGATCACGGCGTTGATCATTGATCACGCCAAGGCCGCGATGGAAAAAGCCTCAAAGCCACTCGCGGCTTGAACGCTTCAACACAAGTGAAAACGGAGACTAAAGACATGGCAAAAGCACGTAAATCGAATGGCAAGGCGAAAGCCAAAGCCGAACACAAACCCCAAACCAACGGTGCACGCGCACAAGCGACCCAGCTGGTTTCACGCGTACAGGACGGCTTCCGTGAAGCTGGCGATGCACTACGCGAAGCTGGCGAGACGATGGGCGGCGAAGGCCGCAAGGTCGCGCTCACGCTGGTCGCTCACGCCCAAGACAACGTCGTTTGGAGCTTCGAAGCTCTGCGCGAAACCATCCAGGCTGGCTCCTTTGCCGATGCAGTGAAGATCCAACAGCACGCGATGACGGAACTCTTCCGCCGTTCCATGCGCCAGTTCCGCGAAGTCAGCGAAATCGTCGGCGAAAGCTCGACCAAGACGATTAAGCCAATTTCGAAACTGGTCACGTCGCTCCGCGACGTGCGCCACGCCGCCTAAGACAAAAGTCAGGATCTCCGTCTTCACTCTCCCTCGTATGGGTCACGCTCATGCGGGGGAGTTTCGCCAATGCGGAGATTTGAAAAATGGCACGCGAAAAAAAGAAACCAGCGCCCAAAGAAAAACCCACACTTGTGGGCCAAAGAAAAATGGGCTGGGTGCTGATCACAGGTGCGTCTGCAGGCATCGGCGCGGAACTCGCGCGCGAATTCGCCCGTCACGCCCATGATCTGGTGCTCGTTGCGCGCAGCAAAGACAAACTCGACGCGCTGGCCGGCGAACTGAACGCCGCCCACGACACCAAAACGATTGTCATCTCAGCCGACCTGTCTGCATCGGACCAGCTCGTGGGCGTCGTGGAGGAATTGCAAAATCAAGACATTGACATTGCTATCCTCGTCAACAATGCCGGCATTATCGATGTCGGCCCCTTCGCAGATGCCGCGCCCGAGAAACTTCAGCAACTGATCGCACTCAACATCGCCGCGGCGACGGCTCTGACCTCGCTGCTTTTGCCGTCTATGATTGAGCGCAAGTTCGGTCGCATCCTCAACGTAGCCTCGCTCGCAGGCTTTCAACCCGTCCCTTCAATGGCCGTCTATGCCGCCAGCAAGGCCTATGTATTGTCGCTCACGGAATCATTGGCCGAAGAACTGCGCGACACCGGCGTCAAAGTAACAGCGCTCTGTCCGGGCATGACCGACACCAACATGGTGACCACGATAA
The DNA here is from genome assembly GCA_031413455.1 of Rhodobiaceae bacterium. GTDB lineage: Bacteria > Pseudomonadota > Alphaproteobacteria > Micropepsales > Micropepsaceae > SZUA-430. Next base: position 2,138 of record JANOFD010000814.1, on the reverse strand, counting down.
AGGCCCAGTCCAAAACCGCGCAATGGACGCCCTCTTTCCTGATCTCGGACCCAAAAACCGTCGCCAAACAAGCCTACAGGGCCCTGATGGCGGGCCAAACAATCCTGGTACCCGGCCTACCCAACCAGGTGGCCGCAGCCTGGGCCCAAGTCACCCCCCGTTGGCTCACCCGCACCGTCACCGGCTTCGCCGCAAGACGCGTGGATTGGATGAAGGGCAAAGCCTAGACGCCTGCGATATGGGTTACGTGAACAACGGCCCACACCTCACGTGATCTCGATAATCTCCGCCTCACTTCCGCCTACGTTCACCACATCCCTCACCCCGCGCCCCATCAGTGCTTGCGCCATGGGTGAGACATAGGACAACGTTCCTTGCGCGGGGTCGGCTTCGTCAAGGCCGACGATCCGGAAGGTCTGGCGCCGCCCGTCGTCGCGCGTGATCGAAACCATCGCGCCGAACTTGACGAGGACATGCTCCGTTGGCGCCACCACGAGCTGCGCCGTCGAGCGCCGCGATGTCCAATAACGCTCATCGCGCGCCGCGCGCGCCATTGCGTCGCGATCCTCAGCCTCTTGAGCGGCGGCAAGCGCGCTGATCGCTTGCGCCAACTCGCAGTCGATCTTCGCCAGGCCCTCGGCCGTCACCAGATTAGGATGCGGCGGAATCTCGCGGTCGGGCAACGCTTCACCAGGACCCGTGCCATCATCGTCTTTAACAAACGCTTTGTTCACGGCACCATGCCAAGCGTCGCCATCACCTTGGCAATATCGGGATTGAGCTTCACCGCCGCCGCCATGTCGGCATCGCCACCAATCTTGTCGCCAGCCTTCCGCCTCACCATGCTACGGCCGAACAGGGCATTTGCGCTTTTGGGATTGAGCGAGATAGCAGTTGAGTAATCCTTCAACGCCAGCGCCAGATCCCCCGACTTGTATCTCGCATAGCCGCGCGTCTCCCAATAGGTCGAGATGCGCGTATTCAAGTCGATCGCCTTGTTGCAATCGGCCATCGCCTCGCGCATGCGGCGCATCTGAATGTGTGAAAAACAGCGGCCATTATACGCCCCGGCATGATCCGCGCGCAACGTGATCGCCTTGCTGAAGCTGGCAACAGATTTCTTGAAGTCGCCACCCTTGCGATAGACAATGCCCAAGTCGAAGTGCACGTCCGCGTATTTCGGATCAGCCTTCAATGCCCGGCGATAGGCCCCGATGGCTTTTGACGGTTCGTCATTTTCATCATAGGCATCGCCCAGATACTTCCATGCCACCGACGCCTTCGGCTCCAGCCTGGCGGCCTCAGCAAAGTCCTTGATCGCCTCCGGGAATTTCTTTTGCGAAAAATAGACGTCGCCGCGATAGAGATAGACAGCTGCCAAACTGGGGTCGAGTTTGAGTACATTCGTATAGTCGGAAATCGCCCCCGCATAGTCGCGCTTTGACGCTTTGGCGCCGGCCCGGTGATTATAGGCCGCCATCAGGTTCGCGCTCTTGTCCTTGCCTGCATCGATGAACGCCGTACACGCAGAGATTCGCTTCTCGACATCCGCATCCTGTGTGTTCGCACACCGGTCCAGATTGGCATCAGCGAACGCCGACATTGAAAACACAACCGCAAAAATCGCGACGCCGGCAGCCTGTCCGAACTTCATAAAACGCTCCTGCAAAAACAAACCCATCGATAATACGTTCCAGCCCGCCTTGCAAAGGGCACAGTGCACCACTCGTTATCCCGGGCAGAACTCGGGCAAACACACAAAAGCGCTTTAGCCGCCCAACCCAATCCGCTACAGAAACCCCTTCGCGGCGTTTGCCACGGCGTTGCCTGCAGATACGGACTACACATTTTGATCGGGAGTGAGTGAATGCTGTTCTACCCACAAGAAAAACTTGCGCTTTTTATTGATGGCGCCAACCTCTATTCGACCGCCCGCGCTTTGGGCTTCGACATCGACTACAAGAAACTTCTGACCGAATTCTCAAAGAAGGGCATTCTCGTCCGCGCCTATTACTACACCGCGTTGGTCGAAAATCAGGATTTCTCCCCTCTCCGCCCGCTCGTCGATTCAGCAATGGGCGTCGCGGGCACGGCTTCGACTTTCGCGACCGCGACCGGTTTTTTCATTGCTGCGGCTT
>JANOFD010000813.1:0-2643 GCA_031413455.1 Rhodobiaceae bacterium | reverse complement strand
CCAGCATGAACTTGCCCAGCGTGATGGTTGTCATTCTCTACATCGCGCTGCTGGGCATCGTTGTCCTGGAATTTCAGCGCGAAGTCTTCGCCGCCCTCCTGGTGGTCATCCTCGTGTTGGCGATCGGATTGATTGCCGCGGCCATGCAGGGGCAACCGCAGGGCGGCGCCAGCCTGTCCATTGGCGTCCCCGGAATACCCTGGTCGACGGCCCTTGTATGATGCCGCTCAGCTGCCCGCAAATAATCTCAACCTTCGCGCCCGGCCAGTGCGCCGCGGTCGACAATTACTGTGAGCGCCTGAGCGCCAGCTTCGATGCCGAACCCATCAACGCCCTCACCAACATCGCCTTCCTTATCGCCGCCGCTGGCGCCTCTTACCTCTACAACAATGTCCCCGACGCCGAACCCAAGGGCCAGTTGCGCGCCCTCATCTATCTTCTGGCACTCGTCGGCTTGGGAAGTCTCCTCTTTCACACCATTGGCACCAAATGGGCGCAGTGGGGCGACGTCATCCCGATCATGCTGTTCCTGACGCTCTACCTGTGGGTCGCCTTCACGAACTTCTTCAACATGCGCGTCATGTGGCGCATCATCACCATTGGCGCCGTCGTCGGTGCCGCCGTCTTCGCGGAAGTCTACACCACCGAGCACACCAAGGACCTCACGAACTGGTTCCCCGGCATTCCCGGCGAAGTCTGGAGCGGCGCGCTCTACGCACCCATCGTCATAGCCTTGATCACCATCGGCTTCATCCTCTTGCGCGAGCAGCCCGTGGCCGGTGGCGGGGTAATGGCGGCCACCGCCGTGTTCATCGTCTCGTTGACCCTACGCTTTTTGGATAGCCAGGAACCGCTGTGCGACGCGTTGCCGGTCGGAACGCATTTTTTCTGGCACATCTGCAACGCCATCACACTTTACATTCTCCTCACCATCGCCATCGTTCACGTGCGCATAGCCCGCGCCAACCAGCGTTAGGCGCTTCACGCCTTTGTTTGCCGTGCTATAAGCCCGCGAAACTTCGCAGGCTCTCATGACCACAAACGCCCCCAACGATCTCAGCGCCGTTTGGCTGCCCTTCACCGCCAACCGCCAATTCAAGTCCGAGCCCCGCATCATCGCACGCGGCAAGGGCATGTTTTACTACGACCCGCAGGGCCGTGAGCTGCTTGACGGCCTGGCCGGCCTCTGGTGCTCGCTCGCCGGCCACGGACACAAGTCCATTTCGGCAGCCATCGCCAAACAGGCGGACGAGCTCGACTTCGCTCCCACCTTTCAGTTCGCCCACCCCAAAATCATCGAACTCGCGGGCCGTCTGGCTTCTCTCGCGCCCAAAGGCCTCGACCACGTCTTCTTCTGCAACTCCGGCTCAGAAGCCGCCGACACCGCGCTCAAAATTGCGCTCAGCTATTGGCGTGCCAAAGGCGAAAGTCACCGCACCAAACTCATCGGTCGCGTCCGCGGCTATCACGGCACCAATTTCGGCGGCATGTCCGTGGGCGGCATCGCCAACAACCGCCGCGCCTTCGGACCCATGCTCGGGAATGTCGATCATCTGCCCACCACCTATGACCGCAGCAAACAGGCCTTCTCCAAAGGAGACCCAGACTACGGCGCCCACTTCGCCGACGCGCTCGAAGAAATGGTAGCGCTCCACGGTGACACCATCGCCGCCGTCATCGTCGAGCCGATGGCAGGCTCAACCGGCGTGCTTCCACCGCCGAAAGGTTACCTCCAACGCCTCCGCCAACTATGCGACAAGCACGGCATTCTTCTGATCTTCGACGAAGTCATTACCATGTTCGGCCGCATGGGCACCGCCACCGCCTCCGAACGCTACGGCGTTACCCCCGACATGATCACCTTCGCCAAGGGCGTCACCAACGGCGTCATCCCGATGGGTGGTGTCATCGCCTCGAAAACGATCTACGACACATTTCAACAGAAAAACGACTGGCAGGTCGAACTCTTCCACGGCTACACCTATTCAGGCCATCCCGTTGCTGCCGCCGCCGCTTTGGCGACACTCGATATCTATCGCGACGAAGGCCTGTTCGAGCGCGGTAAGCAGATCGAGAAATGGCTGGAAGAGGCGGTTCACAGCCTGAAAGGCGCCCCTTTTGTCGCCGACATCAGGAACTCAGGCGCCGCCGCCGCCATCGATATCGAGCCCGCACCGGGCGCCCCCGGAAAACGCGGCCACGAAGCGATCCGCCGTGCCTTTTTCGACGAAAACATAGTGCTGCGCGTGGGCGGCGACACGATTGCTTTAGGGCCCGCTCTCATAGCAGAACAGAGCCACATTGAACGGCTCGTCGCAGGCGTTGATCGCGTGCTGCGCAAGCTGACCTGAAACGAAACTATCCAAAGGGGAACTTCAAGATGCTTGTCGGCGTTCCGAAAGAAGTCAAGGTTCACGAATATCGCGTCGGCCTCACACCATCCAGCGTACGCGAACTGATCGCCCACGGCCATAAAGTCCTCGTGCAGGCGTCGTCTGGTCTCGCCATCGGCCTGACCGATGAAATGTACCGCGCAGCCGGCGCCGAGATTGTGCCCACCGCCGCAGACGTTTTCTCCAAGGCAGAGATGATCGTCAAGGTCAAGGAACCGCAACCCGCCGAAATCAAAATGCTGCGTTCCGG
>JANOFD010000812.1:0-2141 GCA_031413455.1 Rhodobiaceae bacterium | reverse complement strand
ATCAATTGTGCCAGCATCGCGCCCGAGCGGATGGAGATCGAGCTCTTCGGTGTTGAGGGTGCGACCGACGGTGGGCGCAAGGTGGGTTTGTTCGAGCAGGCGCATGGCGGCACGCTGTTCCTAGATGAGGCTCCTGACATGCCGCTTGAGACGCAAGGCAAGATCTTGCGGGTGCTGGTGGAGCAGAACTTTCAGCGCGTCGGCGGCAGTCAGAAAGTGCAGGTCGATGTGCGTGTCATTTCATCATGCTCGGCTGACCCGCGCACCGAGATCCAGGATGGACGGTTGCGCGAAGATCTCTACCATCGCCTCAATGTCGTCAGCATTCGCGTCCCGCCATTGACGGAACGGCGCGAAGATATCCCGCTGCTGGTCGAGCATTTCATGGGGCGCATTTCGCAATCGACCGGTCTTGGGATGCGCAAGATCGGCGATGACGCGATGGCCTCGCTGCAGGCCCATAGCTGGCCCGGCAACGTCCGCCAGTTGCGCAACAATATAGAACGGTTGTTGATCCTGGCCGCAGACGCCCCTGAGGGCGTGATCAGTGCCGATATGTTGCCGTCCGATGTGGGCAACTCAACTCCAGCCGTGAGCCAGGGCGCGGGCAGTGAACGTATTATTGCTTTGCCGTTGCGCGATGCGCGCGAGATGTTTGAGAAGGAATATCTGTTGGCGCAGATCAACCGTTTCGGCGGCAACATCTCGCGAACGGCTGCCTTCATCGGCATGGAACGCTCGGCACTGCACCGCAAGCTGAAGTCACTGGGGATCAATACCGGTGGGCGTCCGGATGATGTGATGTAGTGTGAGGGGGTGTCGCGAAGTGTTCCCCTCACCCTTTTTTCGGAAGGCCGAAAAAAGACCCTCTCCCGCAAGGGGAGAGGAAGAAAAAACAACTTTTGCAACAGCGTTATTCTTCCTCTCCCCTTGCGGGAGGGGGTCTTTTTTTGCCCTTGCAAAAAAAGGGTGAGGGGTCTCTCCCATGTCGCGCATCGCTTACGTCAACGGGCGCTATGTATCTCTGGCGCGGGCGGCTATTCACATTGAGGACCGCGGGTTTCAGTTTGCTGACGGCGTCTATGAGGTCTGCGCACTTCGTGACGGCCAGTTGATAGACGAAGCGCCACACATGGCGCGCCTGGAGCGCTCATTGGGTGAGCTCAAGATACGCGCGCCGATGAGCGGCACACCGCTTGCCCATGTCATGCGCGAAGTCGTGCGGGCCAACCGTGTGGCCAACGGCCTCGTCTATATTCAAGTCTCACGTGGGGTGGCACGGCGCGATCACGGATTTCCGGCCGCAACGGTCAAACCAACCCTGGTCGTCACCGCGCGCGCGCTTGATCTGGCCAAGTATGACGAACTTGCCGCCAAAGGCGTTGCCGTCATTCTCTTGCCTGAAATGCGGTGGGCAAGGTGCGATATCAAGTCAACCGGACTGCTACCCAACGTGATTGCGAAACAACAGGCGCGGGAAGCGGATGCGTTTGAGGCATGGTTCATCGATCGCGAAGGCTTAATCACCGAAGGCGCGTCGACCAATGCCTGGATTGTCGACAAGAATAGTGTTTTGCGAACCCGCAGCCTCAGCAATGCCATCTTGCCGGGGGTCACACGGGGCGAGATCCTGTCGCTGTGCCGTCAGCATGAAGTGGTGTTCGATCACGCCCCATTTACGGCGGACGACGCCTTCTCCGCCAAAGAGGCTTTCATCAGTTCGGCGACGATGGGTGTACTTGCGGTGACACAAATTGGTGATGTGAAAATCGGGGACGGGACGCCTGGGCCTGTCGGGGCGAAATTGCGCGAAATCTACTGGAACACGCGAATCATGTAATGGTTAACTGTGCAGTGATTCGGCTTGCCAAACGTTTGCGGCTTGCTCCGGGTCGAGAAGCCGGTCATGTTCCCGTTACACGGGTACTGGTGCGGCATGAGTCGCACGCGGGTGACCCGTGCACAGCAACAAAATGGGGTCAACCCATGAGCGATCGACAGCAAAATCTTCAGGACACGTTCCTCAATGCCTGCCGAAAGAACAAGGCGCCGCTGACCATCTTTCTGGTCAATGGTGTCAAGCTGCAGGGCATTATCACCTGGTTCGACAATTTTTGCGTGCTGCTGCGCCGAGATGGACA
>JANOFD010000811.1:0-1809 GCA_031413455.1 Rhodobiaceae bacterium | reverse complement strand
AAGGCAGCCGAGAGCCTCGTCGCAGCAGGCGCTGACGTCATCGGGCAGAACGTCGACAGCCCCGCCGCGGGCCTTGCGTCCTGTGTCACCCTGTTATGATACCGGGTGCTTGCGAGTAGGGTGACATGATTGAAGATTTCGTCGCGACACTGCTGCGCGGCTTTACGCTTTTTCGGGGTGAGACCGGGCAATTGCCGCTCGCGGTGCTCGCCTGGATGTGGGCGATGCGCGTCGTGTTTTTGGCCAGTATTGTTTTCTTGCCGCGCGCCGGCGCTGTGGCCACTCTTGCTACAATGCTCGCAACCGCCGTTTTGCGCTTCTATGTGAAGGGCCTGTATCCAGACCTTCCGGCGCCGTTTATCGGTGCGCTGACCCACATTGTGTTGTGGAGTCCTCTTGTGGTTTTTCTTCTCTATTCGATGCGCGGACGGCGGGCGCCGGGCATCTCCAGCCTTGAGCGGGCCTATCCGGTCTGGCTGGCCGTCGCGATCGCCATGATGGCTGTGTCGCTTGTCTTTGATGTTCGAGAAGTGGTGACTGCATTGGTTTGAGCGAGACCGGGATCGCCGGGCCGGCCTCAGCTTGTCATGAACTGTCCCATCATGCCGTTGTCTTCATGTTCGAGTATATGGCAGTGGTACATAAAGGGTGCCTTGACGGCCGGCTGGGTGAAACGCACCAAAAGCTCAACATGCTCTTGCACCAGAACCGTATCCCTGAGACCGGCGTCGCGTGCGACGGGCTTTCCCCCATTGCGGCCAAGCACCTCGAACTGCACGCCGTGAATGTGAAACGGATGGGACATCATCTCCCCCGTGACCTCCCAGATTTCGCTATCGCCGATCTGCACGCGCTCGTCGATGCGGGTCATTTCGAACGGACGGCCATTGATGCTCATGCCGCCACCCGAACCCATGCCCCCTCCCATCATACCGCCCATTCCCATGCCCATGTTCAGGACAAATCGGCGGCGCTTGATGGCTGGGGAGGCATCTGCATGATCGCGTGCAATGAGACGGCCGGGAACAACGCTGGGTTTCCCGTCGCTGGCGGCAGGCTCGAATCGAAGCACCGTCTCATTGCCCGCACCGAAAATCTCATTCGCAAAATTTCGCGTCCGCCCCATCGGTCCCATCATCATCGGAAAATTGGTGTCGGGAGTGGTTTCAAGCGCAACGGGCCGGCCATCCGTAAAGTCGACGAGGATTTCGGCGCGTTCCCCCGGCGCGAGGCTCAGCGAACGCATCTCGACCGGCGCTTCAAGAAGGCCGCCCTCACTTGCGATCCAATGGAAGGCTCGCCCGTCGTCAAACGACATATGGAAGATCCTGGCGTTGGATCCGTTCACAAATCGCAGTCGCACCAATCGGCCGGGAACACGCGCCATGGCGTTCGGTGTGCCATTGACCAAAGTGGTATTGCCGCGCCTCCCCTGCATGGTGGTCATCATCCCTTCCGGGAGGACCAACTGGCCGTCCTCGAACTGCCGGTCCTGGAGAACGAGTGGCAGATCGTCCACGCCGTATTCTGAAGGAAGGCCCAATGCCCGCTCTTCGTCGTCGGTGACCAAGAGCAAACCCGCCAATCCGGCGTAGACCTGTTCCCCGGTCCGGCCATGAACATGCGGATGATAAAAGAGCGTGGCGGCGGGCTGACGAATTGGCAGCGTTGGACGCCAAGTGGCGCCGGGCTGGATGAGCTGGTGGGGGCCGCCGTCAAGCTCCGCCGGAATGAGGAGACCGTGCCAGTGGACGGTCGTATCCTCCTTGAGCGTATTGGTGACAGCGATTTCCACGTCGTCGCCGCGGT
>JANOFD010000810.1:0-2733 GCA_031413455.1 Rhodobiaceae bacterium | reverse complement strand
GCCTCGCACGCCGCGCTTCACCCCCTCGATGAGCCTTCCGGTGCCCCCATTCGCTCGCCCCTTTGACAGAGCGTCCCCCGCGAGCCGGACATCAGAAATGCGAATTAAAACTCTCATTACATCCCGCCACTTGCAAGCAATTGTGTCCGCTGCGCTTCACAATAGCAGCCCCGTGTAGCATCAGCACAACACGAGTGCCTGAGGCACGGTTAAAATTAGCCAAATTTGAACCAATCTGACACGGCTTAAATCGACCTTTACCGGCTTTAGCGCATGGTGTGCCGGGGTGAACCACACAAAACAAAAAGAGGGCTTCATGGCGCACACGACACTTATCGTGGATGACGATCCAACACAGCGCCGATTGCTTCAGGCGCAAGTGGAGAAATGCGGCATTCAGGTGCTGACGGCGGCATCGGGACAGGAGGCGCTCGATATTCTGTCGGGACCTAAAGGTTCCAAAGTCAGTTTGGTACTGCTCGATATGGTTATGCCGGGCATGGATGGCCTTGCGGTTCTGGCCGGGTTGCGGCCCACGCATCCGGCGTTACCCGTGATTGTACTCACGGCCCAGGGGGGCGTTGATATCGCGGTTGCCGCGATGCGGGCGGGCGCGGATGATTTTCTGGTCAAGCCGGCGAGCCCGGAGCGGATTCAGGTTTCGATTCAGAATGCGCTTAAAGTCAAAGCGCTGACCGGTGAAATCCAGCGCTTGAAAAAGGTCCACGACAACCGGTTGTCGTTGAGTGATCTGATCGCGGAAAGCCCTTCGATGCGCCAGGTCTTGCGTCTGGCAGACCGGGCCGCGCAATCACAGATTCCGATTCTGATCGAAGGCGAAAGCGGCGTCGGCAAGGAAGTGTTTGCACGTGCCATTCAAGGCGCGTCGGACCGGGCCGGGAAACCATTTATAGCTGTCAACTGCGGCGCCATTCCCGACACGTTGATCGAAAGCATTTTGTTCGGTCACGAGAAAGGTGCGTTCACCGGGGCCATCGACAAGCACATCGGGAAATTCCAAGAAGCCCACGGCGGCACGTTGTTTTTGGATGAGATCGGCGAACTTCGGCTCGACATGCAAGTGAAGTTGTTGCGCGCCATTCAAGAAGGAGAAGTGGATCCGGTTGGTGCGAAGCGGCCGGTTAAGGTCGATATTCGTTTGATTTCGGCAACCAACCGAAATCTTCAACAGCAAGTTGCTGAAGGCAAATTTCGCGAAGACCTTTTCTACCGTTTGAATGTTTTCCCAATGCAATTGCCGCCTTTGCGTGAACGGCGCGAAGACATTGCGAGCCTCGCTGAATTGTTTATTCGCCGGTTTGCGGTTGAAGAGAATAAAAAGATCGTGGGCCTGGAACAGACAGCGCTGGATATGCTGGTGAAATTCAATTGGCCAGGGAATATCCGTCAGCTTGAAAATGCTGTGTTTCGCGCCGTCGTGTTGTGCGATGGGGATTGCCTGCATGCGGGAGATTTCCCGCAAATTGCGAGCCAGCTGGGGATCGCGGTTCAGGCCTCACATAGCGATGAGGACTTTGAAGTCGCCGCAACCCTACGGGCGGCGGCGTTGGCGGCTCCAGTTCGTCACCAATCCACGGCGACCGCTGAGCCGGTTCACGAACCGGGCGGGTCCGGTGTGAATGTGACCGGCATTGACGGACACTTGCGCAAGCTTGAAGAAATTGAGCATGAGCTCATTCGCTTTGCGATCGAGAAATACGATGGACACATGTCCGAAGTTGCGCGCCGCTTGGGGATTGGCCGCTCGACCCTGTATCGCAAGCTGCGCGATATGGGTATCGACGAACAACAAGCAGGCGCGGCGTAGACCGTTGCGCTAACTCGCCATCCCGAGCGCTGACAAATAGAGATCGAGGAGTGCGTCGCGCTCCTCGCGCTCGTGGCTTTCCATTTTGCGCAGGCGGACGACCTGGCGCATGATTTTTGTGTCGAACCCCTGGCCCTTGGCCTCGGCATACACTTCCTTCAGATCGCCACTCAACGCGGCTTTTTCTTCTTCGAGGCGTTCCACCCGTTCAACAAGGGATTTCAATTGATCTTTAGCGAAGTTGGCTTTGGCCATGGCGGAAACCCCAATCCCTTACACAATGAATACACAGTTGCGAGGGCGGGGAACCTAGTCGGCCCGCTGCATTGGATCAACGGTGGTCAGGTGTGATTCTTGTGGGATAAATCGAATGCGGCCTTTTGTTCGTTGGACGCTTCTTTTTGGTAGCGCCGTTTCCATTCGGCTTGGGGCATTCCGTATATGCGTTCACGGGCGTCATCTCGTGAAAGTTGCAACCCGCGCTCTGCTGCAGCTTCTTCGAACCAATTGCCAAGGCAATTGCGGCAGAATCCGGCGAGATTCATGAGATCGATATTCTGGACATCCGTACGGGACTGAATGTGCGCCACCAGGCGGCGAAATACTGCGGCTTCAATTTCCGTGCGCATCGCGTCGTTCATAGCCAGGCTTTTCCTTTAGGTTTGAGTGCAGTGTTCGATTGCCGTTCTTAAAACCGGCACCAGGCGGCTGGCCCAGGCCTTGGCGCTGGCTGCAGTCGCGATCAAATCCTGGCGTATTTCGATCAATACATGAGGGAACCCATGGACGAGCGCATGTTGGGCCATGCAATCCCCGTCAAGTTCGCCCGAATAGGGTTGATTGTCGCCGACGACTAAGTCGCCTTCGTTTTGTAAAGTTTCCAGCAGGTGACGGGCGAGCCGCGA
>JANOFD010000809.1:0-2527 GCA_031413455.1 Rhodobiaceae bacterium | reverse complement strand
GGGGGTGTCGAAAGAAAATCGAATCTGTGCCATAAGAACGTTTCCTGCAACGCCAACAAGGACAAGTTTCATGGCCAAGGGTCAAATGCGCAGCAACCGCGAGAAGAAAAAGCCGAAAGCCAATGCCAAAGTGAAAACCATCGCCGCGAATTCCTCGACCTCGCAGCCAACCACGGTGAATGTCGGCAAGGGCTCCAAGTCGAAGTGAAATCCTGACCCTCACGGCGCGGGCCGCTTCGAACTAGACTCCCCTCATGCACCAGTGATTCGGGGTCCGGTGCAGGACGGGGAGTGGTTCGCATGAAACGAGTTCTCGCGCTGTGCGCTTTTGCGGTCGTAGCCGGGTGTTCGTCGTTGAGTGCCGAGCAGAACCGGCCTCTGGAGACGGCGATCCACGGCGACGCCTATCGCATCACCGCTATCCCTGACGCGACCTCGCCGGAGTTATTCGTGGCGCTGGCCTTTTCGGGCGGGGGCAAGCGCTCGTCGGCTTTCGGCTATGGAGTGCTGACGGCGTTGCGCGAGATCAGCGCTGACTTCGGCCTGGGCGCGCGGCGGCTGACCGAAGAGATCGATGTGGTCACGGGCGTCTCGGGCGGAAGCTTTACGGCCTCGGCCTTTGCGCTCAAGCGCGAGGCGCTGTTTGACACTTACGTTGACGACTTTTTGAAATACGATCTCAACGCCGATATTTTTGGCATCTATTTGTTGCCCTGGCACTGGGATTGGGCCTTCAACCCGGATTGGGGCTCCAACGACGAGATGGCTCGCATCTATGACGAGCTTTTGTTTCAGGGCTCTGATTACGGTCAGTTGGCAAAACTGGGGCGGCCTTTCCTGGGTGTGCAGGCCACCGATTTTGCCAATCAGACGCCATTTATTTTCAGTCAGGACAGTTTCGACTGGATTTGCTCAGACATCACGACCTTGCCGCTGGCGCGGGCGGTGGCTGCGTCCAATGGCTTTCCAGTGTTATTCTCGCCCATCAGCCTGCGCAATTATTCCGCCGACAAAACACAGTCGTGCAGGCGGCCGGCATGGGTAAATGAATACCTGAAAGTCGATGACGAGTTCTCGCGGCGGCGCCAATTGGCAGAAGTCGCATCGTCCTATCTGGACAAGCGCGATGATGCCTATGTGCATCTTCTGGATGGCGGCGTGTCGGACAATCTGGCGCTGCGCGGACTCATTCAGTTGATGGCGCCAGCGACCGAAAGTTCGGCCCTTGACGATGAGCGGGTCAAACGGGTGAGCCACGTGCTGATCGTCAGTGTGGATGGGCAAGCCGAAGCCGACCGCGAAATCAGCGATGTGCCCTATCTCGACAGCGTGTTCCGGATCGTGGGTGCGGTGACCTCAACCGTCATCGACCGCTATGGTTTTGAAACGCTGATCCATGCGCGCGAGATGACGGAGCGGTTGGCGGGACGGTTGGCGAGGCTCGATTGTGCTACCCCGGTGCCTTGCCGCAGCGTGACGCCGCATTTCGTTCACGTCTCGCTCGCCGATCTGGCCGAAGACGAAACACGCAAGAAGCTGGCGTCGATCCCGACAGGGCTAACGATCGCCGCCGACGACGTCGATGCGCTGATCGTTGCCGGCCACGATGCCGTGCTGTGCGACGTTGGCATGCGGAGATTCCTGGCGGCGCTGCCCAAAGCCCGCGTGCCGGATCGTCCGGCACGCTGCCGCTGATTTCTGCAGGAAAGCAGAGTTATTTCGCGGCTTTCACCTTCTCCGCCCGCTCGTCCTTGTCGTGCGCCAGATAGCGCAAGATGGGCGACAGCACGATTAGTCCTGCCCCGAGTGCCAAGCCGACAAGTCCGATCATCTCGAACACTTCAACATAGGTCGCCAGCGCCTTGCCAGGATCGAGCACTTGACCGGCCACAGTTTCGGTCGCGGTCAGTTCGGCCACCATGCCACCGACGTACTGCGCCCACGACGACGCCAGGAACCAGGTCGCCATGATCGTCGACACCACTGCGGCGGGAGCCAGCTTTGTCATCTGCGAAAGTCCGACCGGTGAAATGAACAACTCACCAGTGGTGTGCAGCAAATAAGCCAGCACCAAGAAGACTAGCGGCACCCGGAAAGAGTCGTCCGCGAACTGCGCGCCCAATACAAGGACAAAAAACCCGGCGCCGACTTGCAAAAGCGCCAGACCGAATTTCAAGGCGGGGTTTGGATCCAAATCGAACCTGCCCAGATAGGCCCACAGTGCGGAGAAGGCCGGCGCCATCAGCAAAATGAATCCGGCGTTGAACGATTGCGTTTGTGCCGCGGTCAACGAGTAATTCAATATGAAATCCCCGTTCGCCACTCCGGGAATAGCTACCGATCCAACGGGCAAAAACGTGTTGCGCTCGGTGAACAAATTGATCGACGATCCTGCCTGCTCGAACAAGGTCCAAAACACGACGGAGGCGCCTATCAGGAACAACGCCAAGATCATGCGCTGTGCCTCAATGAACGTACACTGCGTCACCATGAAGACGAGGAGATAGCTCAACACCACGAACGAGCC
>JANOFD010000808.1:0-4331 GCA_031413455.1 Rhodobiaceae bacterium | reverse complement strand
AACTGCCCCCGGGCATAACAACGCCTCGATGCCCGTTTTAGACTAAAGGCTTGCGATCAAGGGAAACGCGACCACTTTTCGGCTCGCCGATACGAGGGTCCACGGCTGCAGAGATTCAACGATTCGGGTTGACGAGACAGGCGTGGCAGCGGGACGCGGAGCGTCACTCGCCATCACAAGCGGCGGATGCAAAGCAGAATTTATTCGGTGACCCGTAACACCGTAACATTGGCTGAGATCTGCGGAAATCTCCGTAACATTGAGGGTCACTTGTGTACACACAGCGCACTTGGTGCCGCCTATTCACCCGGCACGCCGACCGTTCGCCACCCAAGGCTTCGCACCGTGGATGTTTTGGCAGGATATTCAAAAATTCAAGTCGCAGCGGAAAGAAGGGCGTTGCATTGAGCCCAATTCCGGAATAGGAACGTATATAGAACATTTTTGCAGCGCTCAAGCAGAAAGTGATTTTCGCAGAGCAGGCGAGGCTGCTTATGCCAACTGATCGGGAAGTGACAAGCTCTGCTGCCAAACCTCGTCAAGCCCGGCCAAGACGAAGTGGGTGGAGATTGAAGTCAAAACTTCAAGCCGTGTGTGCGGGCGCCACACTTAAGGGATGGTCAACTGTGCCCAGGGCTCCGCCACTTCGGGCTTGCCAAAATGCCAGCCCTGGAAATAGTCGACCCCCAGTTCGCGTAGAATGGTGGCTTCATGTTCGTCACTCACCCATTCAGCAACTGTCGACAAGTTGAAGTTTTTTGCCAGATTGACAAGCGTACTGACAAAAATCCGGTTGTCCGGGCTATCGGCCAATCCCTTCACGAAACTGCCATCGAGCTTGACCATGTCAACTTTGAGTGCCTGTAGATTCCTGAACGACGTGTAGCCGGCACCGAAATCATCAATCGCGACACGGGCCCCAAGCGTGCGTATCCGGCTGACAAAGCGCATGCTCTCTTCGATATCAATAAGTGCGGCCGTCTCAGTCAACTCGACGATCAAACGCGGTGCCACATCCTTGTGCGCTTCAATAAAAGCGACAAAGGCTTCCAGGGTTGGCCGATCCGACGCGGTCATGCCTGAAACGTTGAGCGTCAAGCAGGCACCCCGATTCCTTGTGAGCGAGTCAACTGTCAACTCAAGCACGCGCCTGTCGAGCCGCCTCACCAATCCCAGTTGCTCAGCAACCGCGATGAAGTCGCCGGCAGCTATGACTTGGCCCTCCGGCCGCTTGATCCGCACCAGGCACTCATGCATGGCAGTCTCGCCATTCAGCGCATGAACGATCGGCTGATAGGCAATCACAATGCGGTTCTCATCCAAGGCTGTCACAATTTGATCACCGATGAGAACAGCGCGCTTGCGCAGCGAATCGCGCTGCGGCGAGTGCGTATAGGCCGCGAAATTATCGCGCCCATACTCTTTCGCGTGGTCCAGCGCCTCTTCGGCGCGTGCCATCGCTTCTTGGCTTGTACGTGCGTCTTGTGGCAATGCTATGGCCCCCACTGTGACACTCACACTTACCGCTCCATTTCGCGTAGGAATGACCCGGCTTCGCGCGGCCAGCCTCAGAGCGGCACCGCGTTCGGCCATTTCATTGGCAGTACAGCCTTCCAGTATCAATCCGAACTTGTTGCCTGCGGTGCGCCCAACAACGCATCTGGCACCTGCCGCTTCAGCCAAACGGCGGCCGATGGCAACGATCACTTCATCGGCCATATCAAAACCGTAAGTTTCGTTGATGACCGCCAAATCGTCGATGGCAACAACGAAATAGGCAGCTTGCGTCCGGTTCGAAGCGGGCGTTTGTTCCAGATGCTCCGCCAGCCGCTCACGCAAACGCAGACGGCTCAAATGCCCCGTCATTTCGTCGTAACTGGCGGCCCAGGCAATATTAGCTTCGCGCAATTTGCGCTCGGTGACATTGCGCACCGTGCCCACGACACGTTCAGCTTGACCGTCAATCCCTGGAACGCAAACACCGCAATCTTCAACCCACAACGGAACACCTCCGGTTCTCAGAGCGTATTCGAGTCTGAATGGCCGCCCGTCTTCAGGCGGCGTCAACGCCATGCGCAGACGGACTTCAGCCGCATCGCCTTCAATCAGCGCATGAAAGCTTTTATCGGTCTCGAAGGAAAGGTTCTCACCAAACCCCAGATAAGCGCTCGGGTCGCCTGTCCAGGCGATTTTTCCGTCCGAAGGTGTCCAATCGTAAACGAGATCTCCGGCCGCTGCGAGAGCCAGCCGCAAGCGCTCACCCTCGCGGAGATCCGTGAGACGTTGGACAGAGGATGCTTGAAGTCGACCGAACACAGCGATCTTTTCCCCACCAAAACGCAACACGCGGAGGGCATTCGCCTCTTCTCGCTGAGGCCCCCACTCTATCGATCCAACATTTAAAGAAACAGAAATGGCAGTCACCGCAATACGCGGCTTCGTATAGCCAAGCTGTTGTTAATCTTAAGATAATCGCCCGCCACTGGCACGGGAGCTGCGCTATGTCCCCATACAATGACCCGCATAAGCGCCATATGTCCCATTTCGATGCGTCCGGCATATTCCGGGTCGCGTCGAATTGCACCAGTCGCAAACATTGCTCGTTCGCAAGGCCGGGAAACGCGGGCTTCGATTGTGGAGTTGTTGCCGACGCAGACCAATCAGCAAGCGGAGCCTTCAAACTATGAAGAACCACCAACCATCCATACGGCGGCCTTTGTGAGCCAGGTCATCAGTCAATTTCAACCCGCCCCACTCAGCAGCGCAAAATGCACAGCCCAATCCTACGAAGCGGCTAGTGCGCTCGGCCGTTATAGTGGGCCGTGGTTATCTGCTATCACTTAGGCTCTCAACGAAAGCGTGAGCGCTTTCAGTTCAACAATCATTCGCTCAATGCGTGTCAACCGCTCGCTCATTTCATCGAGCCTTGCGTTCACGTCTCCCGCATCTCGAGGCTGAGGGGTTGAAACGCCCGCTCGATCAGCGGCCTCAGCCGCCGAAACGTTTAGAAACTTGGCCAGCGCCAAAACTTCTGCCGCACGCAGTTCGCGCTGGTCTTTCCACATTTCCGAAACTTGGTCCGCGGAAAGCTGCAGCAGCCGCGCAATGTCTTCCCGCGTCCCACCGCGCTCCCGTAGCTTGGCGTCGAACCAATCCTGATCGAAGAAAAGCGCCACCTTCATCGCCCCCTGAAATGCGCTGCCCGCTTTTCGAGAAAACTTGCCACCCCTTCGCGATGGCTGGCATCCCGCATTGTCACAAATGCGCCCCTAGTACTGCGGTATACCGCCCGCACCTGCTCATCGCTCTGGATAGATCTGAAAACAGACTCAAGCTCAGAATAAGCCTTCGCATTCAAAGCATTTCGAACTTCAGGACGATCCAGCGTGACAATGGCAACATGATCACGAAAATCATATTTGAGATGCGTGAATTTAGCCGGAGTCATTTTCCACCTTCATACTTAACTCAGCAACATTAGCGCGATTCTCTGCCTTTGCATGTTTTTGTTAGCTTTGGCATTGTGCGCCTCCACCATGACCCAATCCAGCATCAACCCACCTCAGTTCTTACGAAATCTCTGGTATTTCGCCTTGCACGCGAGCGCCGTGAAACCGGGAACATTGCAGCGCAAAATCATACTGGGCGAGCCTGTCGTCTTTGGGCGGACGGAATTGGGCGAGCCCTTTGCATTGCGCGACCTGTGCCCGCACCGCGGCGTGCCCTTGTCCGCCGGGAAAATCCGGCAAGGCACAGTGGAATGCCCCTATCACGGCTGGCGATTCAAGCCGTCCGGTCAATGCACGCACATCCCGTCGCTGGTAGGTCAGGAAGGCGTCGAGCCCTCAAAAATTCACGTGCGCAACTATCAGATCGCGGAGCGCAATGGTTTGATTTGGGTCTATATGCCCGATGAGACTCGACCCGCAATTCAGGCAATCGCACCGCCCGATCTGCCCCTATGGCCCGAAGCAAAGCCCACATTGATCGAAGCGCAGCTCTTTCCATGTTCAATAGATCACGCCGTAGTCGGGTTGATGGACCCCGCTCACGGCCCTTTTGTCCACAAGGCGTGGTGGTGGCGCTCACAAAAATCAATTCACGCCAAAGCAAAAAAATATGCCCCATCCCATCTGGGATTCACGATGGTAACGCATAAGCCATCAAGCAATTCCACCCTTTACAAAATCCTGGGTGGCGATATCTCGACTGAAATTTCATTTCAGCTGCCGGGCATTCGTGTCGAGCACATCAAGGCTGGCCGCAACACTGTGTTGGGACTGACGACCTGCACCCCTCTCACCGAAGACCAAACGGAAGTCACACAGACG
>JANOFD010000807.1:0-4969 GCA_031413455.1 Rhodobiaceae bacterium | reverse complement strand
AACTGCCCCCGGGCATAACAACGCCTCGATGCCCGTTTTAGACTAAAGGCTTGCGATCAAGGGAAACGCGACCACTTTTCGGCTCGCCGATACGAGGGTCCACGGCTGCAGAGATTCAACGATTCGGGTTGACGAGACAGGGTACCCCTCCGCCGAGCACCGCCTTGCAGTGAAGTCTCCGGCGTGACGTGATAGTCGTATGACTACTCATACGACTAGATCCAATGTTTCCAAGCTTGAGGTGATCTCGACCGGTGCGCGTCGGCGGTGGACGCTGGAGGAGAAGCAACGCATTGTTGCCGAGAGCTTTGCGGTACCGCGCAATGTGTCGGCCACGGCGCGACGGCATGGCTTGGGGGCAAGCCAGTTGTATATTTGGCGGCAAAGGGCGCGGGAGGGCAGACTTTCCCCACCCCGCGATGGCCCGGCGTTTGTTCCGGCCCTCGTCGATCCGGGTCAGCCGCACAACGGCAAACACACCGGGGCCGCAGCTTCGATGGCCGGCCGAATGGAGATCATCCTTTCCGGACACGGGTCTCGCGTGATTGTCGGCCGCGACGTCGATGCGGAGGCCCTGATGCGCGTCATCAACGTGCTGGAGCGCTCATGATCCCGGTCTCGCCAAGTGTCAGGGTGTGGATCGCCACCGGCCACACGGATATGCGCCGCGGCATGAACTCGCTGGCGCTCCAGGTGCAGCAGGGTTTGGGCCAGGATCCGCACGCTGGAGATCTCTTCGTGTTCCGCGGTAAGCGCGGCGATCTCGTCAAGATCCTGTGGCACGATGCACTGGGTATGTCGCTTTACGCCAAGCGGCTGGAGCGGGGACGCTTCATCTGGCCCACCATCAGCGATCGGGCCGTTGTCATCACGCCGGCCCAATTGGGTTATATGCTCGAAGGTATCGATTGGCGTCATCCTTTGCGCACGTGGATGCCGCAAGCGGTTGGATGAAGTTGTCCAGAAAAAACTGCGCCATGCTGACTCAGGCGCAAGATCGCAGAACACAAAATTCCGTCGTCATGTTCTGATCATTGTCGTGATGACAGATGATTCTCTTCCTGATGATGTCGAAACGTTGAAGGCAGCCTTCAGGCTCGAGCGTGCATCACGTCTGGCCATTGAGGCAAAGGCCTCCAGCGCCGAAGCGCTCATCGCCCACATGAAGCTTGTCATCGAGAAGATGAAACGCGAACTCTATGGCCAAAGGTCCGAGCGCGGACGCAAGATTCTCGATCAGATGGAACTTGAGCTGGAAGACCTTGAATCGTCGGCAACTGAAGACGAGATCGCCGCTGAGATGGCGGCAAAGGCCGCCAGCACCGTGACGGTTGTTCCGGCGCACACACGACGCAAACCCTCCCGTAAGCCGTTCCCTGAACATCTGCCGCGCGAGCGTGTGGTGGTACCGGGGCCCACGTCATGCGCGTGTTGCGGTTCGGCGAACCTGTCCAAACTCGGCGAAGACATCACCGAGACGCTGGAAGTCATTCCGCGCCAATGGAAAGTCATCCAGACCGTACGCGAGAAGTTCAGTTGCAGGTCGTGTGAGGCGGTCGCTCAGACCCCGGCCCCGTTCCATGTCATCGCACGCGGTCGAAGCGGGCCCAATCTGCTGGCGATGATGCTACACAACAAATTTGCGTTGCATCAGCCCTTGAACCGCCAGAGCGACGCTTATGCGCGTGAGGGCATCGATCTGCCGCTCTCGACCTTGGCCGATCATGTGGGCGCTTGTGCCGCCGTGCTTTCGCCGCTGGCCGATTTGATCAAGGCGCACGTGCTGGCGGGTGAACGCATCCATGGTGACGACACGCCGGTGCCGCTTTTGGCCAAGGGTAAAACCATCACGGCGCGATTATGGACCTATGTGCGTGACGACAAGCCGTTTGGCGGTCAAGGTCCGCCGGCTGCACTCTTTTACTTCTCGCCTGATCGTGCGGGCGAACACCCCGAAAGCCATCTGAGAGGCTATAGCGGCATTCTGCAAGCCGATGCCTATGCGGGCTTCAACGGGCTCTACGCAGCCGATCGAGCAGGCGGACCCATCACCGAGGCCGCGTGCTGGGCGCATGCCAGACGCAAGTTCTTCGTGCTCGCCGATCTCGCCTCAACGGTGAGGCGCAAGGGACCCGTCGTGGTCGCGCCACTGGCGCTGCTCGCCGTCAAGAAGATCGATGCGATCTTCGGACACGAGCGTGAGATCAATGGGGCCACAGCCGATGAGCGTTTGGCCGTGCGCCGCCAACACATTGCACCGCTCGTGGGCGATCTCGAGGCCTGGATGCGCGCCGAGCGCCGCCAACTCTCGCGCCACGCTGAAGTGGCAAAAGCGATGGACTATATGCTCAAACGCTGGGACGCCTTCACGCACTTTCTCAAAGATGGCCGCATTTGTCTGACCAACAATGCTGCCGAACGGGCCTTGCGCGGGATCGCACTCGGCCGCAAGGCCTGGTTGTTCGCGGGCTCAATGCGCGGCGGCGAGCGCGCCGCAATCATGTACACGCTCATCCAAACCGCCAAACTCGGCAATATCGATCCTCAAGCTTGGCTCGCCGATGTCCTCGCCCGCATCGCAGACACAAGCCAACTCAACCTTCAAGAACTCCTGCCCTGGAATTGGGCCGCAGACAAAAATCAAGCCGCCAAAGCCGCGTGACACGCCGGAGGGTTACCCAGGTCCGGCAGGCCCCACGCGAGATCGACGATCAGCTTGATGCCGGCATAGTATGCCTTGGCGAACGCTGGCGACGACGGCTCGTTCTTGTCCAGGCATTGGCCGAGCCATTCGGCTTCAAGCGCGGCGACCGTCATGCCTTGGCCGAAGATCGGGTTGAAGCTGGCCACCGCGTCGCCAACGCCGACAATGCCCACCGGCAGTCTGTCGAGCGCGTCGAAGTTGCGCCGCACGCTGGCGGTGAAGCGCGAATAGGCGAAAGGCGTAATCTGCTTGAGATCCTTGATGGCGAAATAGGCATCGGGGACAGGAAGACCTTTGAGAAGCTCCAGCATCTCGTCATGGGTCTTGGGCATGGCGACGTTGGCGTTGGCGCCGACCGAGAGCAGAACGCGCCCGCCCTCGACTTGAAAAACAAGGGCGCCAAGTTTGTCTTCGAACTTCACGATTTGCAGCGCCACCGGCTTTGGCTGGGACGAAGCCGGTTCAAACAGGCATGAGAAATAAACCGAGCCCAACGGCGATGTTTCGTGCGGCGGAGATTTCATGTCGAAATTCCTCATCCAATCGGCAAGATTGCTGGCGCGTCCGCGGGCGTCGACAATAAAATCGGCCGCGAGGCTGTGCTCGCCATTGTCACTTCGCACCGTGACGCCGGAAACGCAGTCCGCGGAGCCTTCGAGGCGGACCGCTTCGCTGCCGTCGGCGATGGCGACCACGGCCAAGGCGCGAACCCGGTTAGCGAGCGTCCATTCGAGGAAGGGGCGGGTCAGGGTGACGACTTTCAGCGGACTGTCGTGGTGTTTGCGCCAGCCCTTGATGTAAATCTGCACGTCTTCGGTTCTGATCAAACCTGCGCCGCCAGCCACAAGCTCGCCGGTTAGACCTGGAAACAGACCCTCCATGATGTCGAGCCCGCGAAAGCACGCCGTGGACATGCGCGCCCTGCGGCACAAATTTTCGCATGGACGGCGCAGTGGGCAACCGGTCGCGTTCGATGATCGAGACGCGCTCGTACCGATCAGCCAGAACGCGAGCGGCGAGCAGGCCCGCAATGCTGGCGCCCAGGACGACAGCGTGCCGACGGTTGGCGTTGGCGGTGGTCATGACATTTCCCCTTGCAGCCGAAGCACGTATGCGACCACAGAAAGCGTCGCCGCAGTCCCCGTGTCAACAGCGTTTCGATGATCAGGCAGGGCGTGGTGACTCAAAAAGCCTGCTTGACTTTACTAATAGAGTTCGCGATATGTTCGTGATTCGGTGTTGGGTTTATGGCAAGCCCTTATTGCCGCTGCGACTTGACAACTGAAACACTATTTGAAAATGGCTCGCGCACCGCGTGCGGGCCAAAAATTGCGCGCGGGGTGAGGAATGTGGCGGCATTTCCGGGCGGCGGCGCTTTTCTAAAAAACGCGAGGCTAAGGGGGGCGCTCGGCCTCAAGGTCAATAGGACAGGACAAACAGGACAGTGTTCTGGGACAGTGTCCTATGTCCTGTTTGCCCTAATAATGCTGGCGGAATCGAGCCGGTTTTTCCGGAAAATAGGACAACCAGTTCGCAAAAACGCCTATAAAAGCTCGCTTGCGCCGCCACGTAAACAAGAGTACCCCCGCCATCGTGTCCGGTGCCCCGCTCTCAAGGCGGGGAAAAAGGGAATGCGGTGCGGGAGAACTCTCCCAATGCCGCAGCTGCCCCCGCAACTGTAAGCGGCGAGCCTATTGTCGACGACGCCACTGAGGCCAATCCTTGGGAAGGCAGACAAGGGGCGCTCGAAGCCGTGAAGCCAGGAAACCTGCCGGGTCCAAAAAGTCGTCCATCTGCCGCCGGGGTGCGCGCGTGGAGCGGAATTTCCGTCGCGACTGCAAAGCGAAGCGTACGGCGGAAAGACGAATGGAACATACTGTCACCAAATCAGGTTTTACGGCGCTGCTGACGGCCGCCACGGTCGCCATCGCGCTCACGTCTCTTTTCGTCGGCTATGCGCCGCTCCCGGCCGCCGACATCATCGGCGGGCTATTCACGGACCAGGGCACCACGAGCATCATCATGCGCGAGATTCGCCTGCCGCGCATGCTCTTGGGCCTGCTCGCAGGTGCGGCGCTGGGCATGAGCGGTGCGGCGCTGCAAGGCCTGCTGCGCAATCCGTTGGCTGAACCAGGCGTGATGGGCATTGCCTCATTTGCCTCGCTCGGCGCCGTCATCGCGATTTACTTCGGCATCTCGACGTCGTTGCCTCTCGCGTTGCCCATCATGGCGATGAGCGGCGCCCTGATCGCCGCAGCATTGCTC